>NZ_JBEXKC010000210.1:0-3526 GCF_040609475.1 Streptomyces sp. NPDC004667
GGAGGCCGTCGCCGCCCCCGCCGGGGACGGCCTCCGCGTGCCGCTGCCAGGGCGAGCCGGGGGCGGCGCCCGCGGTGCGGGAGTGGACGGTGAGGGTGCGGCGGCCCTCGGCGTCGGCGGCGGAGACGAGCAGGCGCAGTTCGACGGCGCCGGTGTCGGGCAGGACCACGGGGGCCTGGAGGATCAGCTCGTCGAGGCGGTCGCAGCCGGACTGCCGGCCGGCCCACAGGGCCAGGTCGACGAGGGCCGCGCCGGGCAGCAGTACGGTGCCCAGCAGGGTGTGGTCGGCGAGCCAGGGCTGGGTGTCGGCGCCGATGCGGGCGGTGTAGACGACCGATCCGGACTCGGGGAGTTCGACGCCGGCACCGAGCAGGGGGTGCCCGGCCTCGTGGAGGCCCACGGAGGCGGCGTCGCCGCGGCGGGCGGGCGCGTTGTACCAGTAGCGCTCGCGCTGGAAGGGGTAGGTGGGCAGCTCCACCCGGCGGGAGCCGCCGCCGAAGAGGGCGTCCGCGTCGATCTCGACGCCGCTGACGTGGGCCGTGCCGAGCGCGGCGGCGAACCAGCGGGCGCCGCCCTTGTCGCGGCGCAGGGTGGCGAGGGCGGTGGCGTGGGCGCCGGTGTCGGCGAGGGTCTCCTGGAGGGAGGTCGCGAGCATCGGGTGGGGGCTGGATTCGAGGAAGACCTCGTGGCCGTCGGCGATGAGGGAGCGCACGGCCCGCTCGAACTCGACGGGTTCGCGCATGTTGCGGTACCAGTAGGCGGAGTCCAGTGCGGCGGTGTCGAGGAGACCGCCGGTGACGGTGGAGTAGAAGGGGATCTCGCCGGTCCGCGGGGCGACGGGGGCGAGGACTTCCAGGAGGTGCTCCTTGAGGTCGTCGACCTGGGCGGAGTGCCCGGCCGTGTCCACGCCGGGGATGGCGCGGGCGTGGACGCCCTGCGCGGTCAGCTCGTCGAGGAGTTCGCGCAGGGCGGCGGGCTCCCCGGCGACGGCGGCGGTGCCGGGGCTGTTGACGGCGGCGACGGACAGCCGGTCGCCGAAGCGCTCCAGGCGGAGCCGCAGCGCTTCGGGGGCCAGCGATACGGCGATCATGCCGCCCTTGCCCGCGAGGGTCAGCCAGGCCTGGCTGCGCAGGGCGACGACGCGGGCCGCGTCGTCGAGGGAGAGCCCGCCGGACACGTACGCGGCGGCGATCTCGCCCTGGGAGTGGCCGACGACGGCCGAGGGGTGGACGCCGAGGGACCGCCAGGCGGCGGCCAGCGACACCATCATGGTGAACAGGACGGGCTGGACGACGTCGACGCGGGCGAGCGAGGGCGCGCCGGGGACCTGCCGCAGGACGTCCATGACGGACCAGTCCAGGTGGGAGCCCAGGGCGGCGTCGCAGGCGAGGGCGGCCTCCCGGAAGGCGGGCGACCGGTCGAGGAGCCCGTCGGCCATGGCGGGCCACTGGGAGCCCTGGCCGGGGAAGACGAACACGACGCGGTCGCCGGGGCCGGCGGCCCCCCGCTGTACGGCCGGGTGCGGCCGGTCCTGCGCGAGGGCGTTGAGGGCGTCGAGGATCTCCTCGCGGCTCTCGCCGATGACGGCGGCCCGGCGGGCGAACCGGGTGCGGGTCTTGAGGAGGGTGTACCCGGCGTCGGCGGGGTGGGTGCCGGGGTGTTCGAGGAGTCCGGCGCGCAGCCGGGCCGCCTGGGCGCGCAGGGCGTCGTCGGAGCGCGCGGACAGCAGCAGCGGGACGGTGACCCCCTCCCACCCGTCGGTGTCCGCGCCGGGTGCGGGCACCGTGTCGGGGTCGGGGTCGGGGCCGGCGTCGGCGGGTCGGGGGGCTTCCTCGACGATGACGTGGGCGTTGGTGCCGCTGATGCCGAACGCGGACACGGCGGCCCGGCGGGGGGTGTCGCCCTGCGGCCAGTCGATGTCGTCGGTGAGCAGGGACACCGCTCCGGACGACCAGTCGACGCGCGGGGTGGGCTCGTCGACGTGCAGGGTGCGGGGCAGGGTCCGGCCGCGCAGCGCCAGCACCATCTTCATGACGCCGGCGACTCCGGCGGCGGCCTGGGTGTGGCCGATGTTGGACTTCACGGATCCGAGCCACAGCGGGTCCTCGGTGGAGCGGCCTTCGCCGTAGGTGGCGAGGACGGCCTGCGCCTCGATGGGGTCGCCGAGTTCCGTTCCGGTGCCGTGCGCCTCGACGGCGGTGATGTCCCCGGGCTCCAGCCCGGCGTCGGCGAGGGCCTGGCGGATGACACGCTGCTGGGAGGGGCCGTTGGGGGCGGTCAGGCCGTTGGAGGCGCCGTCCTGGTTGACGGCGGAGCCGCGGATCACGGCGAGGACGGGGTGGCCGTTGCGTTCGGCGTCGGAGAGCCGCTCGACGAGCAGCAGGCCGGCTCCCTCGCCCAGGGCGACGCCGTCGGCGGAGGCCGCGAAGGCCCGGGAGCGGCCGGTGGGCGACATGACGCGCTGGCGGGAGAACTCGACGAGCATCTCGGGCGTGGACATGACGGTGGCGCCGCCGACGAGGGCCAGGCCGCATTCGCCGCGGCGCAGCGACTGCACGGCCAGGTGCAGGGCGACAAGGGACGCCGAGCAGGCGGTGTCGACGGTCACGGCGGGGCCTTCGAGCCCGAAGACGTACGAGAGGCGGCCCGACATGACGCTGGCGGAGTTGCCGGTGCCGAGGTAGCCGTCGAAGTCCTCGTCGCCGTTCTGCAGCAGCGGCATGTAGTGCTGGCCGTTGGTGCCGACGAACACGCCGGTCCGGCTGCCGCGCAGCAGGCCGGGGTCGATTCCGGCGCGCTCCATGGCCTCCCAGGAGGTTTCCAGCAGGAGCCGCTGCTGCGGGTCCATGGCGAGGGCCTCGCGGGGCGAGATGCCGAAGAACTCCGGGTCGAAGTCGGGTGCCTCGTGGAGGAACCCGCCTTCGCGGACGTACGTACGGCCCTTCGCGTCGGGGTCCGGGTCGTAGAGGCCGTCCAGGTCCCAGCCGCGGTTGGTGGGGAAGGTGGAGATGGCGTCGCCGCCACCGCGCACCAGCTGCCACAGCTCGTCGGGGGTGTTGATGCCGCCGGGGAACCGGCAGGCCATGGCGACGATCGCGACGGGTTCCGCGTCCCCGCCGGCGGGGGCGGTGGCGAACGGGCCGTCCGCCCGTTCGTCGGGTCCGCCCGAGGCCAGTTCGTGGAGGTGGCGGGCGACGGCCGCGCTGGTGGGGTGGTCGAAGACGAGGGAGGCGGGCAGTTCCAGCCCGGTGGCCTCGCGCAGCCGGTTGCGCAGTTCGACGGCGGTCACGGAGTTCACGCCGAGTTCCCGGAACGCCCGGTCGGGTGTGACGTCCTCGGCGGAGGTGTGGCCGAGGACGGCCGCCACGTGCGTACGGACCAGCCGCAGCAGTTCGCGGCGCCGCTCCTCGGCGTTCTTCCCGCGCAGGCCGGCGGCGAGGGCTCCGGGGGTGTCGCGGGCGTCCTCGGCGGCCCGCCGGTCGGCCGCGCCCCCCCCCCCGACCGCCGGGAGGTCGTCGAGTACGGT
>NZ_JBEXKC010000211.1:0-3472 GCF_040609475.1 Streptomyces sp. NPDC004667
GCGTCCAGGCCGAGGCCGTCCAGGACGAGCTTGGCCAGGTCGTTCTGGACCCGGTGGGCGCGCAGGGCCTCGCTGAGGGAGGCGCGCACCCGCCCGTCGGCACGGGCCAGTTCGGCGTTGGCGGTACGGACGCCCTCCAGGGTCCGGGCGGTCCGGACGGCGCTGGCGGAGAGGTCGGCGAGGGAGCGCATGAGGGCGACCTCGTCGGGGGTGAAGTGGTGGATGCCGCGGGCGGCGACGTACAGGTGCCCGATGTGACGGCCGTCGGCGCACAACGGGACGCCGAGCACGGCCTGCAGGGCCTCGGCGTGCAGGACCTCGTCGAGGGCGGTGGCGTGGGTGGTGCGGTCGTCGGCGAGGTGGTCGGCGGTCCAGAAGGGGGCGGGCGGTTCGCCGGGAACGGCGGCGGGCACGGCCCCGGCGGGTATCCGGTAGCCGACGGTGAGGGCGCTGACCGCGCCGTCCGCGGTGGTGAGGGTGGCGTCGCCGGTGTCCTCGTCGACCAGGACGGTGCAGGCGAGGTCCATGTTGGTCATGAGGCGGGCCCGGCGGGTGATCAGGCGCAGGGTCTCGTCGAGGCTCCCCGGGCTGCTGAGGTCGCGTGCGGCGTCGACGAGGGCGGCGAGTTCGGCCTCGCGCCGACTGCGCCGTTCGAAGAGGGCGCTGACCTCGCGGGCCAGGAAGGTGGCACGTTCGAGCCGCTCGGTGCGCGCGGCTCCGGCACCGGCGCCGGAGCGGGCGCCGGCGAGGAGCTGGTCGTAGGCGCGGGCGGGTGCCTCGCCCGCCAGGAGTTCGAGGACGCGCAGTACGTCGTCCTCGGCCGTGGAGTCCTCCCCCGTCATCGCTACCCCCCTGGGACGAAATCGGCCGATCTGTTCGGTGGCCGGGAACGTAACGTCCGCCCGGAAGGGGCGTCAACCGGACTTCGGGCCTTCGCGGCCGCCGGGCAGGGTGGTGGCCGGAGCACCTCCGGCGGCCCCGGCGGGGCCTTCACCGGGTGCCCGCGCCACCTTGGCCCGTGCCCCGCCCCGGTCGTACGCTGACCGGTTCGCGCCGGGAGCGGGCCCCGGCCGTCCGGTACGGGCGGCCGTCCGCCGCGCGCGGATGCCGTACGGGGCACGCGCGGACGGCCGTGTTCCGGTGGGCCGCGAGCGGACCTCGGCCGGGGCTCCGGCGGATCTCGGGCGGCCGTGGTGTCGGCCGCGACCGCGCCCGGCGGGAGGACCTCCCGGATCGCGGCGCGGCCGGGCACGGCCGCCGGGTCAGGCCCGGACGCCGGTGAAGAGGCCGCGCCCGGAGGGACCGCCCTCCTGGAACTCCACGGCCAGTCCGGCGCGGGTGAAGGCCAGTTCGTAGGCGGCGCGGGTGAAGAGGGTGATGCGGTGGCTCTCGCTGAGGTGGGTGATGTCGCGGCCCGGTTCGGCGATGAGGTAGTGGACGTCGATGCGGGTGGCGTCGTCCTCCAGGCGCGAGTGGGAGACGCGGGAGATGGTCTTGCCCTCGGCCTCCACCACGGACGCGCCGATGTAGCCGGGGGTGAAGGTCTCGGGGAACCACCAGGGTTCGACGACGACGACCCCGCCGGCGGGGTCGAGGTGGGCGGCGAAGCGGGCGAGCGCGGCGTCGAGTTCGGCCTGGTCGCGCATGTGGCCGATGGAGCTGAACATGCAGGTGACGGCCGAGTAGGTGGCGTCGAGCGCGAAGTCGCGCATGTCGCCGGGGTGTACGGGGACGCCGGGGTTGCGGCGGACGGCGATCTCCCGCATGTCGGGGGAGAGTTCGAGGCCCTCGGCGGTGTCGAAGGCGGCCGTCAGGTGTTCGAGGTGCAGGCCGGTGCCGCAGGCCACGTCGAGCAGGCTGCGGGCGCCGGGCACGCGGGAGGTCACCAGGTCCGCGAGGTCGGCGGCCTCGCGGGCGTAGTCCTTGCCCTTGCCCTGGTGGACGAGGTCGTAGAGGCGGGCGATGCCGCCCGTGTAGCCGTCGTCCGGTCGGGCGGTGGCAGGGGCGGTGGCGGTGGTCACGTCGGGTCTCCTTGGCCGGGGCGGGGAGCGGTGGGGGAAGCGGAGCGGGCGGCGGCCCGGTGGCGGGCGGCGAGCCGTTCCAGGGTGGGGACGAGCGCGGCGGGTGACGGCGCGGCCAGGACCTCCTCGCGCAGCCGGCGGGCGGCCGCGGCGATGGAGGGGTCCGTGAGGGCCCGTACGACGGCTTCGCGCAGGGTGGTGGCGTCCAGCTTGGCGGGGGGCAGGTCGATGCCGGCGCCCTGTTCGGCGTGGAGCAGCGCCTTCAGCGGGGCGTCCCACAGGGAGCCGACGATGATCTGCGGCACGCCGTGCAGGGTGGCGGTGTAGCCGGTGCCCGCGCCGCCGTGGTGGACGACGGCGGAGCAGGTGGGCAGCAGGGCGTCCATGGGGACGAAGTCGACGGCCCGGATGTTGGCGGGCAGCGCGTCGCGGTCCTGGAGCTGGCTCGCGTCGAGGGTGGCGACGATCTCGGCGTCGATGTCGCCGAGGGCGTGCAGGAGTTCCTCGAAGGGGACGGCGTCGCGGCCGTAGGTCTCGCGCGCCGACACGCCGAGGGTGACGCAGACCCGGGGCCGGTCGGGCGGGGCGTGCAGCCAGCCGGGGATCACCGACGGCCCGTTGTACGGGACGTAGCGGACCGGCAGGACCTCGCCGGGCACCGGCAGGCGCAGGGCCCCGGGGGCCGGGTCGATGGTCCACATCCCGCCGATGAGTTCCTCGACGGCGGCGGCGTCGGGGGCGGGGCCGAACCGTTCCAGGGTCCAGGTGAGCCACTCGGCCATGGGGTCCTCGCGGAGCTCCTCGGGCCGGGCCGCGCTCAGTTCGAGGAACTGCCGGCGGGCGTGGGTGATGACGTCGGGCCCCCACAGCAGGCGGGCGTGGGCGGCGCCGACGACGTGCGCGGCGATCGGCCCGGCGTAGGTGAAGGGTTCCCACAGGACGAGGTCGGGCTGCCAGGCCCGCGCGAGGGCGACCATGTCGTCGATGGTCGTGTCGCCGTTGAGCGGAGCGAACGACATGGCCGTCATCATCGTCTGCTGCCCGAGGGCGTGCTCCCAGCCCAGCGGACCGCCGCGGGTCTCGGCGAAGTCGAGGCCCTGCTGGTAGGGGGTGGGATCGCCGCCGATCCGGGTCATCAGCTCGACGATGGAGTCGAGGTCTCCGACGGGTACCGCCGTCAGCCCCGACCCGTTGATCACCTCGGTGAGGGCGGGCTGGCTGGCGACCCGTACCTCGTGTCCGGCGGCGCGCAGCGCCCAGGCCAGCGGGACCAGGTTGTAGTAGTGCGTGTTGTGCGCGAAGCACGTGATCAGGACGCGCACGGCAGCGTCTCCTCCTCGGCTGCGTCGGCGGGATCGGCGGGATCGGCGGTGACCGGCCACAGGGCCGGGGCGCGCAGTACGGGCGAGCGCGGACGGACGACCGCCGCGCCGGCCGCGCGCAGCCCTGGC
>NZ_JBEXKC010000212.1:0-3313 GCF_040609475.1 Streptomyces sp. NPDC004667
CGCGCTGGGCGGCCTCTACGCCGACGCGTTCCGGCGGGCCGACGCGGGTGGCTTGCGCCGCTGGCTCCTCGCCCGGCTGCGGTCCACCGCGGACCCGGCCACCGAGCGCTACTGGTGGCTGCTGGCCACGGTCAACGGCTGGCCCGCGCCCGCGGCCCTCGCGCCGGTCCACCCCTGGTTCACCGCGGTCTCCGCCGGGAGCGGTGCCGGCACCGCTGCGCAGGTCTGAGGCGATGAGGACGCGGGACCTGCGGTTCGGTCTGTACGCGGACGGGGAGGGGCTGGCCTGGGTGAGGGAACTGGTCGCAGCGGCGGTGGACGGCCGCAGGGCCCAGATCACCGGTGAGACCCACTCGACGGACACCTTCTCCCACGGTGGGATGCCGACCGCCGACCTGGTCAACTCGTAGAGCTGCGAGTTCACTTGAAGTGTTCCCTGCACACACGGCGGGCGGTCCGTAAGACGGTGATCGCGTCCATGTGCCCGGCGGGCACGACCCCTCATGCCTGCCGGGTTCCGTGGATGGCGGGCTGAGGGCCGAAGCTCTCGGAGGGAGGCCCGGTTTGGCGTGGTGCCGCCGGATGGCGAATCACGGCGGTCGTGACGACTGCACAGGAGACCGCGTCAGGTACCGCCGGCAGGCCGGTTGCGCTGGTGACGGTTGTCGGCCGGACCGCCAGCGCGTGGACCCCAGCCGGAGGCCGTCTCCGGACGTAACGCTCGACAGGCAGGCCAGAGGCTCTACCCGTGGGGGTTGTACGGCGATCCCTTGAGCCTGTGCATGAACCGGCCTCCGACGAGAGCGCTCGCGCTCTTGATGTCGCCGGCGGAGATCAGTTCCTGCCGGGCCTGTTTGACGAATTCAGGGCTCAGCATGGCCAGTGAACTGAGCAGCAGACCGAGCCGCCGATCCTGACCGGCCCGGCGCATTCCTGCTGTCAGCCGGGGAAACTCGCCGGGACGACGTCGGGGCGCGGCCCGAGAGGCCATCTGGTCAGCTTCCTCGCCGTATCCGGCGGCGTCGAAAGCGGAGAGGACGGCCCCCAGCTCTTCGGCCTTCCAGCCGCGGGAGATCGCGTCGGTCAGCCCCACCCGACCCGCGTGGCCGGGAGTGACCCACAGTGTCGGCAGCCACTCGACCGGGAAGGAAGCGCCGGCGAAGCGGTTCAATTCCTCGACCCATTCCACGAAGCTGAAATCGGAGCCGAGCCTCGCCACGACGGCGGCCGCAGCGGCTTCGGCTCCGGCAGTCCGGGTGTCGTGTGGCACCGGGGACGGCGGCGGGGCGGGAGTCGGGCGCGCGACGAACGGCCGGCCTGCCTTCGGAGTTTCTTCCTGCTTCCAGTGCGCGGTCATCGTGGGATCGGAGTGCTGTACGTGACTCGGAGCGGTACTGGGGCGGTCGACGGCCGTAGGCGTGGGCGGGGGAGAGGCCGCTGCCGGGTCGAGTTGGGTCGGCGCGTACGGAACAGCCGTGAGCGTCGGCGATCCAGGGGCGCCGCCTGTGCCGATCGAGCGTAGCCGTGCCGCGACCTCTCCCGCCGTACTGGGACGGTCGTCGGGACTTTTGGCTAGGAGGTCGAGGATCAAGCGGTCGAGTTCCGGCGGGACCGCCGTGCTGGCCTCGGGGCTCGCCGACCGTGCTGGTTCGGTGAGGTGCCGCAACATCAGCGGCGCCGGGTCCCCGCTGCCGAACGGCGGCTTGCCGGTGAGCAGCTCGAAGAGGATGCAGCCAACCGAGTAGAGGTCGCCGCGCTGGTCACCCAGCCGCCCCTGGAGTCGCTCGGGGGGCATGTAGGCCATGGTGCCGATCACCATGCTCGCGGTGGCGGTCAGTGCGGCGCGGTGACGAGCGATCCCGAAGTCGAGGATCTTCAAGGTGCCGGCTTGGGTGAGGAAGAGATTCGCCGGCTTGAGGTCGCGGTGAATCACCTCAGCGGCATGCGCGCAGGCCAGCGCGTCGCACAGCTGGAGCGCCCATCCCACGGCCTGGTCGGCGTCGGGCGGCGTCTCCGCGCGGAGCCGGGCGGTTAGGTCGGTGCCGTCGAGCAGCTCCATCACGAGGTACATGGTGCCGTCCTGCTCTTCACCCAGATCGTGGACGGTGACGATGCCCGGGTGGTTGAGTGCACCTGCCAGCCGGGCCTCTCGGAGGAACAGGCGGACACCGTCTTCGGCGAGGCCTCCGCCGTGCAGGAGCTTCACCGCGACGTACCGCTCCAGCATGAGGTCCCAGCCGTGCCAGACCTGGCCCATGCCGCCTGCGCCGATCAGCCTGTCCAGCCGGTACCGTCCGGCCAGAGTGCGTTCCGCCATGGTCGTATCCCCCCGCGCAGTGCCTACGAGCCCGACCCCGGGTCCCGTACCCAGGATCGCTCGCCTTCCGGAATGTACCTTCGGGAGGCCCGGGGCCGGGCCCACTTCCGTATCCTGGCCGGACCGGTGCGAACCGCCCGGGAAGCAGCCGCGTCCGGCAGGCCTGCACCGGTCACGGGAAGGCAGTACATGGCCAGGGGCCGCGCCGTGGCTCCCTGTTGCCCCGGCCGACGACAGCTCGGCACAGGAACGGGCACAACCGCAGCCTGACCTCATGCCGCCAGCAGGGCGGCCGTCTGCTTGAGGCGGCCCGACGGTTGCGGAAGGCTCTCCGGCTTCCGGGACGGCAGCCATGAACCGCCACGCCCCCCGCGCATCTGTCCATCTGTGCCCGCCCGATCTTCCGGGCCAGGTCGAGGCCGTGCTCCTCTGGTGCACCGGCCGCAGAGAGCTGAACGGCTGCCCCCGCCACAGTGCGAGGTGTCGGTTTGGTGTCAGTGGGGGTTGACAGCGACGGGCCGTCAGCCAGGTGTGTTGGTGCTGGCTCCTACCGTTGCAGCTCACACCCGGCCGCGATCCGATGGGCGCCTTGACGTCCACCCTCCGCACAGTGGAACGCCGTGCACAGGGCGCAGTCGGCGGACTGGGCGGACGATGCCGTCGACTGACGCGGGTACGGGCTGGTTCGAGTACGGCGTCACGATCGGTGCCGAGCACCGTCGTCAGGGCTACGCGGCAGAAGCCGCGTTCCTGCTGCTTCGCTTCATGTTCGAGGAGAACCGGTACCACAAGTGCCAAGTGTGGATATTTGCGTACAACGAGGCACCACTGGCTCTCCACCGGCGGCTCGGCTTCGTAGAGGAGGGCCGACTGCGTGAGCTCGTGTACCTCTCCGGCCGGTACCACGATGTCGTGATGATCGGCATGCTCGCCGACGAGTTCGCGCGACCGCACCCCGTGACCGCCTGACGTTATTGAGCGCCCCGGACCACGAAT
>NZ_JBEXKC010000213.1:0-1782 GCF_040609475.1 Streptomyces sp. NPDC004667
GTGATGGGTGGCTGGTCGTTGCTTGAGAACTACACAGTGGACGCGAGCATCTGTGGCCAAGTTTTTAAGGGCGCACGGTGGATGCCTTGGCACCAGGAACCGATGAAGGACGTGAGAGGCCGCGATAGGCCCCGGGGAGCTGCCAACTGAGCTTTGATCCGGGGGTGTCCGAATGGGGAAACCCGGCAGTCGTCATGGGCTGTCACCCATGCCTGAACACATAGGGCATGTGGAGGGAACGAGGGGAAGTGAAACATCTCAGTACCCTCAGGAAGAGAAAACAACCGTGATTCCGGGAGTAGTGGCGAGCGAAACCGGATGAGGCCAAACCGTATGCGTGTGATACCCGGCAGGGGTTGCGCATGCGGGGTTGTGGGAATGAGCTTTCATGGTCTGCCGGCCATGAGGCGAGTCAGAAACCGTTGATGTAGTCGAAGGACATGCGAAAGGTCCGGCGTAGAGGGTAAGACCCCCGTAGACGAAACATCAGCGGCTTGCTTGCTCATCTCCCAAGTAGCACGGGGCCCGAGAAATCCCGTGTGAATCTGGCGGGACCACCCGCTAAGCCTAAATATTCCCTGGTGACCGATAGCGGATAGTACCGTGAGGGAATGGTGAAAAGTACCGCGGGAGCGGAGTGAAATAGTACCTGAAACCGTGTGCCTACAAGCCGTGGGAGCGTCGCTGTATGTGCTTGCACATGCAGTCGTGACTGCGTGCCTTTTGAAGAATGAGCCTGCGAGTTAGCGGTGTGTAGCGAGGTTAACCCGTGTGGGGAAGCCGTAGCGAAAGCGAGTCCGAATAGGGCGATTGAGTTGCACGCTCTAGACCCGAAGCGGAGTGATCTAGCCATGGGCAGGTTGAAGCGGAGGTAAGACTTCGTGGAGGACCGAACCCACCAGGGTTGAAAACCTGGGGGATGACCTGTGGTTAGGGGTGAAAGGCCAATCAAACTCCGTGATAGCTGGTTCTCCCCGAAATGCATTTAGGTGCAGCGTCGTGTGTTTCTTGCCGGAGGTAGAGCACTGGATAGGCGATGGGCCCTACCGGGTTACTGACCTTAGCCAAACTCCGAATGCCGGTAAGTGAGAGCACGGCAGTGAGACTGTGGGGGATAAGCTCCATGGTCGAGAGGGAAACAGCCCAGAGCATCGACTAAGGCCCCTAAGCGTACGCTAAGTGGGAAAGGATGTGGAGTCGCAGAGACAACCAGGAGGTTGGCTTAGAAGCAGCCACCCTTGAAAGAGTGCGTAATAGCTCACTGGTCAAGTGATTCCGCGCCGACAATGTAGCGGGGCTCAAGCGTACCGCCGAAGTCGTGTCATTGCAGCAATAGGGCCAACGCCCGCTGTGATGGGTAGGGGAGCGTCGTGTGCCGGGTGAAGCAGCAGCGGAAGCTAGTTGTGGACGGTTCACGAGTGAGAATGCAGGCATGAGTAGCGATACACACGTGAGAAACGTGTGCGCCGATTGACTAAGGGTTCCTGGGTCAAGCTGATCTGCCCAGGGTAAGTCGGGACCTAAGGCGAGGCCGACAGGCGTAGTCGATGGACAACCGGTTGATATTCCGGTACCCGCTTTGAAACGCCCAATATCGAATCAGGCGATGCTAAGTCCGTGAAGCCGTTCCGGACCCTTCGGGGAAAGGAAAGTGGTGGAGCCGACGAACCAGACTTGTAGTAGGTAAGCGATGGGGTGACGCAGGAAGGTAGTCCAGCCCGGGCGGTGGTTGTCCCGGGGTAAGGGTGTAGGCCGAGGGGTAGGCAAATCCGTCCCTCATAT
>NZ_JBEXKC010000213.1:1877-3309 GCF_040609475.1 Streptomyces sp. NPDC004667
CATTAAGGCTGAGACCTGATGCCGAGCCGATTGTGGTGAAGTGGATGATCCTATGCTGTCGAGAAAAGCCTCTAGCGAGTTTCATGGCGGCCCGTACCCTAAACCGACTCAGGTGGTCAGGTAGAGAATACCGAGGCGTTCGGGTGAACTATGGTTAAGGAACTCGGCAAAATGCCCCCGTAACTTCGGGAGAAGGGGGGCCATCACTGGTGATCGGACTTGCTCCGTGAGCTGGGGGTGGCCGCAGAGACCAGCGAGAAGCGACTGTTTACTAAAAACACAGGTCCGTGCGAAGCCGTAAGGCGATGTATACGGACTGACGCCTGCCCGGTGCTGGAACGTTAAGGGGACCGGTTAGTGACCTTTCGGGGTTGCGAAGCTGAGAACTTAAGCGCCAGTAAACGGCGGTGGTAACTATAACCATCCTAAGGTAGCGAAATTCCTTGTCGGGTAAGTTCCGACCTGCACGAATGGCGTAACGACTTCTCGACTGTCTCAACCATAGGCCCGGTGAAATTGCACTACGAGTAAAGATGCTCGTTTCGCGCAGCAGGACGGAAAGACCCCGGGACCTTTACTACAGTTTGATATTGGTGTTCGGTTCGGCTTGTGTAGGATAGGTGGGAGACTTTGAAGCCGTGACGCCAGTCATGGTGGAGTCGCCGTTGAAATACCACTCTGGTCGTGCTGGATGTCTAACCTCGGTCCGTGATCCGGATCAGGGACAGTGTCTGATGGGTAGTTTAACTGGGGCGGTTGCCTCCCAAAGGGTAACGGAGGCGCCCAAAGGTTCCCTCAGCCTGGTTGGCAATCAGGTGTTGAGTGTAAGTGCACAAGGGAGCTTGACTGTGAGACCGACGGGTCGAGCAGGGACGAAAGTCGGGACTAGTGATCCGGCGGTGGCTTGTGGAAGCGCCGTCGCTCAACGGATAAAAGGTACCCCGGGGATAACAGGCTGATCTTCCCCAAGAGTCCATATCGACGGGATGGTTTGGCACCTCGATGTCGGCTCGTCGCATCCTGGGGCTGGAGTCGGTCCCAAGGGTTGGGCTGTTCGCCCATTAAAGCGGTACGCGAGCTGGGTTTAGAACGTCGTGAGACAGTTCGGTCCCTATCCGCTGTGCGCGTAGGAATATTGAGAAGGGCTGTCCCTAGTACGAGAGGACCGGGACGGACGAACCTCTGGTGTGCCAGTTGTCCTGCCAAGGGCATGGCTGGTTGGCTACGTTCGGGAGGGATAACCGCTGAAAGCATCTAAGCGGGAAGCCTGCTTCAAGATGAGTATTCCCACCTCCTTGAGAGGGTAAGGCTCCCAGTAGACGACTGGGTTGATAGGCCAGATGTGGAAGCCCGGTAACGGGTGGAGCTGACTGGTACTAATAGGCCGAGGGCTTGTCCTCAGTTGCTCGCGTCCACTGTGTTAGTTCTGAAG
>NZ_JBEXKC010000214.1:0-3284 GCF_040609475.1 Streptomyces sp. NPDC004667
GGTCGCCCGCCTCCACCTCGACGCGCTGGGCGTCAAGCTCACCACCCTGCGCCCGGAGCAGGCCGCCTACATCGGCGTCAAGGTCGAGGGCCCGTTCAAGCCCGACCACTACCGCTACTGATCCCCACGGATCCACAGCACCGAGCCAGGCCCCCGGCACTCCGCCGGGGGCCTGCCCCGTACCTCCGTACGCATCCTCCGTACGCACGCAAGGACCCAGCCCCATGCCCCGCGGCCGCTACTCGCTCCACGACCCGCACGACCACACCCCCCTCGGCGAGGAGCACTTCCACTGCGCCCCCGGCCCCTCGGGATGGCGCTACGTCGCCCAGCTGACCCACCCCGACGGCGGCCACCGCGGCTCGGTCGACCTGGCCGTCGACGCCCTCGGCCGCCCCATCCGCCTCGAACTGAACACGGGCGGCTGGCAGGTCCGCGGCGCCGCCGTCGACGGGGTCACCTGGGTCCGCACCGACCCCACCGGCACCGAGGCCACCGAAGGCAACGTCCGGGCCCCCGGATTCACCGGCACCTCCCCGGCCTTCCTCATCGCCACGGCCCGCCTGCTGCGCCTCGCGCCCGGCGCCCCCGCGACCCGCGTCCGCCTGCTCGCCCTCACCGACCCGGTGCTCGCGGCCCGTACGGTCGACCAGGCCTGGGCCCTGGTGTCCCGGGCGGAGCACCCGACGGACAGCGGCCCGCTCGTGGTGGACGAGTACCGGGTCACCACCCTCGACACCGGCGAGGTGCACACGGTCCACATCGCCGGGGACGTCGTCCTCGCGGCGCCCGGCATCGAACTCGAACACCTGGAGACCCCGCCGTCCGCCTTCCCCGAAAGCGACGACGCCGACGAGGACCCCGGGATCTAACCGGGCGGAGCGAACCCGGTCCGCCGTACGGGAGCCTCGGCGGGAGCGGGAGCGGGAGCGGGCGTCGGCGCGGGGGTCGGGGGAACGGTGGGCGGCGCCGCAGCCGCCGGCGCCGGCGCGGTGACCGGTGCGGACATCGGCGCCGCGAACGGCCCGGAGACCGGCGCGACGTACGGCCCGGAGACCGGCCCGGCGACCGGCGCGGTCATCGGCCCGGGCCCGTGCGGGACCTGCACCGCGAACGCCCGCGCCGCGTCCCGGGTCTGCCGCTCGTGCACCACCGCCATCAGGAACGCGGCGGCCGTCACCCCGGCCGGCGGCGGCGTCCCGGTCCGGGCCACCACGTCGTCCGCGAGCCGGGCCGCCATCGCGGCACCCGTGTGCGGGTCCAGCTGGTTCATCCGGGTCAGGTACTGCCGGATCGCCAGCCACAGCCCCTCCGGCACCGCCGACAGGTCCAGGCCGCCGAACCGCCCGGCCAGCCAGGGCGGCGGAGGCGGCACCGGCATGACCCGGGCCCCCGGCACCCGTTCCCGGATCACCAGCGTCCCCGCGAACACGTCACCGAGCCGCCGTCCGCGTTCGGAGACCAACGAGGCGATGCAGGCGATGGTCCCGAAGGTCATCAGCAGTTCCACGACCCCCATGGCCCCCCGCACGAGCGCGTGCCGGAAGCGGATCGGACCGCCGTCCTCGCGGACCACCCGCAGTCCGCAGGCGAGCTTCCCCAGTGACCGCCCGTGGCTCAGCGTCTCGACCGCGATCGGCACGCCGACCAGCACCAGCAGCAGGCTCGCCACCGACACGGCCGCCCGCGCGGCGTCGTCCAGCGAGGCCGTCGCGAAGACCAGCGCGAGCGTGACGAGCAGGTAGCAGCCGACGTACACGAACAGGTCCAGCAGGACGGCCAGGGCCCGGCTCGGCAGCCGCGCCGACCTCAGACCCAGGACGACCGCGTCCCCCGTCACCAGATCGCTCACCACTGCACCTTTCCCCGACCTGACCCGCCCCTGTGCGCTCCAGTCTGCCAAGCTGGCCGCAGGAGCAGTAGGCCGAACCGTGTGGTCAGGGGCAGGGGAGCGGAAAGCGAATGGATCTCGACGTCTTCGTGGCCGCCCACCAGGCGCAGTGGGCCCGCCTGGAGCAGCTCCTCGGCCGTGGCCGGCACCTCACGGGAGCGGAGGCGGACGAGCTCGTCGCGCTCTACCAGCGCACCTCCACCCACCTCTCCCTGATCCAGTCGAGCGCCCCCGACCCGATGCTGACGGGCCGGCTCACACAGCTCGTCGCGCGCGCCCGGGCCACCGTGACCGGCACCCGCCGCGCGAGCTGGCGCGACGCGGCCCGCTTCTTCACCGCGGGCTTCCCGGCGGCCGTGTACCGCAGCCGCCGCTGGTGGATACCCACGGCGCTGCTCTCCACGGCACTCGGCGTCCTCATCGGCTGGTGGATAGCCACCCACCCCGAGGTCCAGGGCGCGATCGCCGCCCCGGACCACCTCAAGGAACTGACCAGACCGGGCGGCGAGTACGAGACGTACTACTCCAGCCACCCGGCGGCCTCGTTCGCCGCCCAGGTCTGGACGAACAACGCCCAGGCCGCCGCGGTCTGCCTGGTCCTGGGAGCCTTCCTGGGCCTGCCGGTCCTCTGGATCCTCTTCCTGAACATGGCGAACCTGGGCGTCGGCATCGGCCTGATGAGCTCGGCCGGCCGCCTCGACGTCTTCCTCGGCCTGATCCTCCCGCACGGCCTCCTCGAACTGACCGCGGTCTTCGTCGCCGCGGGCACGGGGCTCCGCCTGGGCTGGACGGTCATCGACCCGGGCCCCCGCACGCGCCGCACGGCCCTCGCCGAACAGGGCCGCGCGGCCCTGGGCATGGCCATCGGCCTGGCGGTGGTCCTCTTCCTGTCGGGCCTGATCGAGGGCTTCGTGACCCCGTCGGGCCTCCCGACCTGGGCCCGCATCGGCATCGGCATCGCAGCCGAGGCCGCCTTCCTGGTCTACGTCTTCGTCCTGGGCGGCCGCGCCTCCCGCGAGGGCGACGCCGGCGACGTCGAGGAAGCGGACCGTACGGCGACCCTGCCCACTGCGGCGTGATGTGCGTACAAGCCTGCTGAGCTGCTAGTCTCCTCGTCGTCCCGCAAACACTGTTGACACGGTGGCTGTGGGGAGGTAGATTCGAACGGTTGCCTCGAACTGGACAAGTTCGGCAGTGATGGTTTAAAATCTCTCTCGCCCCCTAAGGAATCCAATTCCATTGGGGCGCAATCGACTCTCCGATCAGGAATCCGAAGCCGGGAAATCCGGTGGAAAACTTCTGATAGAGTCGGAACCGCCGGAAAGGGAAAGCGCGAAAGCGCAGAACCTCGAAAGCACCGAGGAAAATCGGACACGAAAGAGTCTGATAGAGT
>NZ_JBEXKC010000215.1:0-3270 GCF_040609475.1 Streptomyces sp. NPDC004667
GCCCGGCCACCGCCAGGGGCCGGGCGCCGCGGGGCCGCCCCGCCCCTCCCGGGGGGCGGGGCGGCAGGGGCGGAGTACGGCCCGTTGTCGGCCCGCGCCAGTAGGGTGGGCGGCATGGCCGACCCTTCCAGCTACCGTCCCGAGCCCGGGCAGATCCCCGACTCCCCGGGGGTCTACAAGTTCCGCGACGAGCACCGCCGGGTGATCTACGTCGGGAAGGCCAAGAGCCTGCGCCAGCGCCTGGCCAGCTACTTCCAGGACATCGCGAACCTGCACCCCCGTACCGCCACCATGGTCACCACGGCCGCCTCCGTCGAATGGACGGTGGTCTCCACCGAGGTCGAGGCGCTCCAGCTCGAATACTCCTGGATCAAGGAGTTCGACCCCCGGTTCAACGTCAAGTACCGGGACGACAAGAGCTACCCCTCCCTCGCCGTCACCATGAACGAGCAGTACCCCCGCGTGCAGGTCATGCGCGGCCCCAAGAAGAAGGGCGTGCGCTACTTCGGCCCGTACGGGCACGCCTGGGCGATCCGCGAGACCGTCGACCTGATGCTCCGCGTCTTCCCGGTCCGCACCTGCTCCGCCGGAGTGTTCAAGCGCTCCGCCCAGATCGGCCGGCCCTGCCTGCTCGGCTACATCGGCAAGTGCTCCGCGCCCTGCGTCGGCCGGGTCACGCCCGAGGAGCACCGGGAACTGGCCGAGGACTTCTGCGACTTCATGGCCGGCCGCACCGGCACCTACCTCACCCGCCTCGAACAGCAGATGCACGAGGCCGCCGAGGAGATGGAGTACGAGAAGGCCGCCCGTCTGCGCGACGACATAGGGGCCCTGCGCCGGGCCATGGAGAAGAACGCCGTCGTCCTCGCAGACGCCACCGACGCCGACCTGATCGCGGTTGCCGAGGACGAGCTCGAAGCCGCCGTGCAGATCTTCCACGTCCGCGGCGGCCGGGTCCGCGGCCAGCGCGGCTGGGTCACCGACAAGGTCGAGGCCGTGGACACCGCCGGGCTCGTCGAGCACGCCCTGCAGCAGCTCTACGGGGAGGAGAAGGGCGAGGCCGTCCCCAAGGAGGTGCTGGTCCCGGTGCTCCCGGAGGACACCGGGGCCCTGGGCGAGTGGCTGGCCGGGCGGCGCGGCTCGAACGTCAGCCTGCGCGTCCCGCAGCGCGGGGACAAGAAGGCCCTCATGGAGACCGTCCACCGCAACGCGCAGCAGTCCCTCGCCCTGCACAAGACCAAGCGCGCCAGCGACCTGACCACCCGCTCCCGCGCCCTGGAGGAGATCGCCGAGGCCCTGGAGCTGGACGGCGCCCCGCTGCGCATCGAGTGCTTCGACATCTCCCACCTCCAGGGCGACGACGTGGTGGCCTCGATGGTGGTCTTCGAGGACGGCCTCGCCCGGAAGAGCGAGTACCGGCGCTTCCAGATCAAGTCCTTCGAAGGACAGGACGACGTCCGCTCCATGCACGAGGTGGTCTCCCGGCGCTTCCGCCGCTACCTCCAGGAGAAGCTGAAGACGGGGGAGTGGTCCCCCGAGGACGCACAGGACGCGCAGGACGCCGGCGACGGCGGGAGCGCGGTGGGCGCGGTGGGCGCGGCGGACGACGACGGGCGCCCCAAGCGCTTCGCCTACCCGCCCCAGCTGGTCGTCGTCGACGGCGGGCAGCCCCAGGTGGCGGCCGCGAAGCGGGCCCTGGAGGAGCTCGGGATCGACGACGTGGCGGTGTGCGGCCTGGCCAAGCGGCTGGAGGAGGTCTGGCTGCCCGGCGAGGACGACCCCGTCGTGCTGCCCCGCACCAGCGAGGGCCTCTACCTGCTCCAGCGGGTCCGTGACGAAGCCCACCGCTTCGCCATCCAGTACCAGCGCAACAAGCGCGGCAAGCGCCTGAAATCGGGCCCCCTGGACGAGGTGCCGGGCCTCGGCGAGAGCCGCAAGCAGGCCCTGGTCAAGCACTTCGGTTCGGTGAAGAAGCTGAGACAGGCGACAATCGACCAGATCTGCGAGGTCCCGGGCATAGGACGCAAGACGGCCGAGACCGTGGCCGCGGCCCTCGCCCAGGCTCCCCCGGCCGGTCCTGCCGTCAACACGGCGACAGGAGAGATCATGGAGGACGAGGCACCCGCGCCGGCGGGAGCAGCGTCCGAACGGGGGACCGAGCAATGACCGAGCACGAGACCACGCACGACCGAGACGGAGCACAGGTGAGTACGGGCACGACAGTGGAGCCCGGCGACAACGCCGAGGCGGCCATCCCCGAACTGGTGATCATCTCCGGGATGTCCGGGGCAGGCCGCAGCACCGCGGCCAAGTGTCTGGAGGACCTCGGCTGGTTCGTCGTCGACAACCTTCCGCCCGCGCTGATCCCCACCATGGTGGAGCTCGGCGCCCGCTCCCAGGGCAACGTGGCGCGGATCGCCGTCGTCGTCGACGTCCGGGGCCGCCAGTTCTTCGACGCCCTGCGCGAGTCCCTCTCCGACCTGGAGGCCCGCGGGGTCACCCGGCGCATCGTCTTCCTGGAGTCCTCCGACGACGCGCTGGTGCGCCGCTTCGAGTCGGTCCGCCGACCGCACCCCCTCCAGGGCGACGGCCGCATCGTCGACGGCATCGCCGCCGAACGCGACCTGCTGCGCGAGCTGCGCGGGGACGCCGACCTGGTCATCGACACCTCCAGCCTGAACGTGCACGAGCTGCGCGCGAAGATGGACGCCCAGTTCGCGGGTGACGAGGAGCCCGAGCTGCGGGCCACCGTCATGTCCTTCGGCTACAAGTACGGCCTCCCCGTCGACGCCGACCTCGTCGTCGACTGCCGCTTCATCCCCAACCCGCACTGGGTGCCGGAGCTGCGCCCCTTCACCGGGCTCAACGAGGAGGTCTCGGGCTACGTCTTCAGCCAGCCCGGCGCCAAGGAGTTCCTCGACCGCTACACCGAGCTGCTCCAGCTCATCGCCACCGGCTACCGCCGCGAGGGCAAGCGGTACGTGACCATCGCGGTCGGCTGCACCGGCGGCAAGCACCGCAGCGTCGCCATGTCCGAGAAGCTCGCCGCCCGCCTCGCCTCCGAGGGAGTCGAGACCGTCGTCGTCCACAGGGACATGGGGCGCGAATGACCGGAAGGACCCTGCGCCTGCGCCGCCTGCGCCGCCTCGCCCCCGGCCGGGGCGAGGACGGCGCGGCGGCTCGTCCCTGCCGCCGCGGCGCGCCCGCGGCCAAGGACGCCGCGCCCAAGGACGTCGCCCTCGGCGTCGGCATCGGCCTGTCGGCCTCCCT
>NZ_JBEXKC010000216.1:0-3249 GCF_040609475.1 Streptomyces sp. NPDC004667
GCGGGCGCTCGCCGCCGCGCCGGACGTGACCGTACTGCTGGCCGATCCCCGCCCGTACGACCCGTACTGGTGCCCCGAGGACCCGCTGGTCCTGGACGCGCCGGGCCGCCGGGACGGGGGGACGGCCGCCTGGCGGGCCGTGCTGGGCGCGGACGCCGACGGCTTCGACCTGGCCGCGACGGTCGCCCCGTACCGCCTCGGCGGGGACCGGGTGCGGCGGGCCGCGCGGGCCGCCCGGGCACTGGCCGCCTTCGACGGCGGTCCGGTCACCGCCGCCCATGTACGGCGCGCGGCGCGCCGGCAGTCGGCCTCGGGGCTGGAGAGCCATACCCGGCGCATCCGGCCGGCCGTGGGCTGGGGGGACCTGGTCCTGCCCGAAGGGCCCCTCGGGCAGCTGCGCGAACTGGCCCTGCGGGCCCGCCACCGCGACCGTGTGCTCGGCGACTGGCGGCTCAGTGCCGGCGGCGGGCGCGGCCGGGGCGTCCTCGGCCTGTTCGCCGGGGAGTCCGGCACCGGAAAGACGCTGTCGGCGGAGGTCGTCGCGGCCGACCTCGGTCTCGACCTGTACGTGGTCCAGCTGTCGTCGGTCGTGGACAAGTACGTCGGCGAGACCGAGAAGAACCTGGAGCGGATCTTCACGGAGGCGGACCGCACCGACGCGGTGCTGCTCTTCGACGAGGCCGACGCCGTCTTCGGCAAGCGCTCCGAGGTCAAGGACGCCCACGACCGCTACGCCAACATGGAGAGCTCCTACCTGCTCCAGCGTCTGGAGTCGTTCGACGGGATCGCGCTGCTCACCACCAACCTCCGCGCGAACATCGACGCAGCGTTCACCCGGCGGCTGGACCTGGTGGTCGACTTCCCGTTCCCGGACGCCGGGCAGCGCCTCGCACTGTGGCGGCACGGGCTGGCGCACGTACCGTCCGCCGACGGCATCGACGCGGCCCCGCTGGCCCGGGACTTCGAGCTGGCCGGCGGTTCCATCCGCGGCGCGGTGGTCACCGCCGCCTACCTCGCCGCCGGGCGCGGTGGCGAGGTGACGGCGGACGATCTGCTGGAGGGCGCCCGGCGGGAGTACCGCAAGGCGGGGCGGCTCGTGCCGGGCGAGGGCGGCTGGTGATCCGGGGCCGCCGCGCGCGTCAGTCGTTCTTGGGATGGACGATCTTCCACTCCTGGTTGCCGGTGTTGCTGCAGTCGGAGATGTTCAGCCGGTCCCCGACGCTCGCCCCGCCGTTCACGTTCAGGCACCTGTTGTTGCTGGCGTAGTTGCGGATCCAGTAATCGCCGCTGTCCTGCTTGTCGATCCACCACAGCTGGTTGTCGGCGGTGGTGCCGTCGCAGTGGAACTCGCCGATGCCGGTGCCCACGGGCCGGCCGCCGTACTCGCCGAGGTCCATGCAGAACTGGTCCTTGACGTTGCGGATCTGGAAGAGCGGCGTGCCGCCGGGGCCGAGTGTCGGGTACTTCACCTCGAGGTTCCAGAGCTGGTTGTCGCCTTCGCTGCCGACGCATCCGGCCTGCTGCACGGCCATGTTGATCTGGCCCTTGTCGTTGCCCGGCAGATCGGCGCACATGCGGGTGGCGGCGTTGCGCAGCAGGACCTTCTCGGCGGGCACGACGGGCGGCGGTCCCGCGGGTTCCGGGGACTGCCCTCCCCCGCCACCGCCGTCGTCCCGCGGCTTCTCGCTCTTCTGCGGCTCGGGTTCGGGTTCGGGTTCGGCGCTGGGCGGCGGCGGGGAGAGGGGCGGGGTGACGGGCAGAGTGGCGCCGGCCTGCTCGGGGACCTCGGTGGCCGCGGTGCGGACCTGCGGCCTGTAGGAGATCCAGATCATCACGAAGGCGATGCCCAGGGCCAGGAGGAGCCCGAAGAAGGTGGCCAGCCAGCGCGGGAGGAAGCCGCGCTGGACGTAGGTTCCCTCGACCTCCAGCGGCTCGCTGCCGGAGCGGCGCACCGCGAGGGTGTAGGGCCGTTCTTCCCTGGAGCCGAACCAGACGATCTGCCGGGGGCGCAGGGTCGTGTCGACGAACGCTGCCCGGCCGGGGTCGATCTGGACGCTCCCGGGACGGAGTTCGTACGCGAGGTGGTCGCCGTTGTCGCTGCCCGTGACCGACGCCGTCACCTTGGTGTTGCCGAGGTTGTCCACCGCCAGTCTCGGGCGTCCGCGCAGGCGGCCCTTGACGGTCGGCGGCACGAGTTCCGCGCGCACCTCGGCGAACGGGGTGATCGTCAGGTTCCCCTCCGGAACCGTCACGGCCTCGGGGTGCTCGGTCGGTGTGATCCGCACCGCGTACGGATTGGGCCCGGCCGTGGCGTCGGGGGTCCGGGGCGGTGCGAACGTCAGCTCGACCGTCCCCGTGGTGCCCGGGTACAACCGCAGGGTCGTCGGCTCCACCGTCGTCCAGGGCGCGATGTCGCCGACGGGCTCGAAGCGGTATTCGTCCACCACGTCGCCGGTGTTGCGCAGACGCAGACGCACCCGCGTACTGCTCCCGGGGTCGACGGTGACGGAAGAGGGTTCCAGGGAAGTCCAAAGGCTCACCCCGGCACGCTAGTTCCGCCCGCGCCCGCGGACAGGAGACCCAGGGGCAGGGTGCGTTGCCCCGGGATCCCGCCGGTTGCCCGGGAGCGCGGGCCGTGCGGCCCGGGTCCGTGGCCGCCGGCTCCCGGCTCTGCTGCCGGTCCCGGTCGTCACACGAAGAATCCGCTCCCCCGGGCGCCTCCGCCGCCCCGCAGGCCCGCGCGGGCAGTCGTCGGGGCAGCCGGGGCGGTCCCCGCCGGGCGCCCGGGATCTGCCCCTCCAGGCAGCGGAGGGGGCAACGAGAGTGCCCCCGGCCGGGTACCGGGGGACGTTTCGACGGGCGCCGCGCGCGCGTCAAGGTGGGGTGTCCTGTCTCGTATCCGAGGAGAGCAGAGCATGCCGTCCTATCTGTCGCCCGGCGTCTACGTCGAGGAGGTGGCGAGCGGTTCCCGCCCGATCGAGGGGGTCGGCACGTCGGTGGCGGCCTTCGTCGGTCTGGCGCCGACCGGCCCGCTGAACGAGCCGACGCTGGTGACCAACTGGACCCAGTACGTCGCGGCCTTCGGCGACTTCACCGACGGCTACTACCTCGCGCACTCCGTCTACGGGTTCTTCAACAACGGCGGCTCGGCGGCGTACGTCGTGCGCGTCGGCGGCTCCGCCGGGGACGCAGCCGGCCGGGGGGAGGTCTCCGGACCCGCCGCGGTCACCGGCGGCGCCGCGCCGGCCG
>NZ_JBEXKC010000217.1:0-3211 GCF_040609475.1 Streptomyces sp. NPDC004667
AACATGCCGGTCCAGGAGGGCAGGCAGGTCCCGGCGGCGGCCCAGCGCGGCCACCTGATCCGAGTGGACGTCCGGGAACTCGACGTCACCGCCGAGGTAGACCAGCAGACCGGCCCGGACCAGGTGACCGACGGCCGCCGCCGTCACCCGAGGGCGGCAGCGCGGCAACGGCGTCCCCAGGACCTGCGTCAGCCGGTCCGCCGCGACCCCAGCCCCGACCGGGCCCGGCAACGCCGCACGGACCGCCTCCGGGTCGGAGGCCTCCACCACCGCCCGCGACCACCCACCGGCGTCTGCCGGAGGGACCAGGCCCGAACCCGCCGCCCACCGCCACGCAGCCACCGACACCCGCAACCGGGACGCCGCCCCGTACACGCCGTACACCACAAGCTCCACCACGAAACGCACCCCAAACGTGCGATCTGTCGGTTTCGTGTCAGTGCACTACCTGCACGAATACCACCCGGTGTCAGTGGAATCGCCCCGATCTCGCACATCAATGACAGTGAGCCCCACCCTGCAAACCGACGATGACCTGAGCCAACGCACACACCCTCGCTGTCTCTCACTCCACCGTCACGAAACCGAGAGATCGCAACCGGCGGGGAGCGGCTGTACGGGCAGTGTGAAGGTGCGGGCTGATGGCAGCAGCTCTCCCAGCACATGGCAGCAGCCTGGTCACCCCATGGCAGCCAAGAACCGAGGCCCTGCAGGGCACAGGCGGGAACAACAGCCTCGACCCAGCTGACGCTCACCCGCTGCCACCAACGCACCCATTCACACGCCCGGCGTAGCGTTCGGCCAGCGCGGCGACAGCTTCGGCGACGGCGCGGCGCAGTTCTGGCGGGCCGAGGACTTCGGCTTCGGGGCCAAGGCGCAGCAGGTCGCCGACGGCGACGGCGTGTGTCTCCACGGGGAGGCGAACGTGGAGCCGGCCCTCGGCGTCGATGGCGTCCGGGCCTGCCGCCTCCGCCTCCGCGAGGGCGCGTACGCCCGCCGACCCGAAGTGCATGGGCAGCAGCTTGCGGGCGCGCAGGGAGAGCCGGAGCTCGGCGGTCTGCCGCAGCAGCATGCCCTCCAGGCGGCGGGAGCTCTCCTGCCAGTACGCGGCGAGGTCGAAGTCGACGGGCCGTTCGAAGCCTGCGTCCAGTGTTTCGACGGCCTGGAAGCGGCCCACGCGGTACGTCCGCACCACCTCCTCGTCCGCGCGGGCGACGAGGTACCAGATGCCGCCCTTGACGACGAGGCCGAGCGGGCTCAGCTCGCGGTGGACCTCGCCGTCCCAGCGGCGGTAGTGCGTGCGCAGGATCCGCTGGTCCCACACCGCCTGGGCGATCTGCGCGAGGTGCGGGACGGGGTCGGCGTCGCGGAACCAGGCCGGGGCGTCCAGGTGGAAGCGGTCCTGGATCTGGCGGGCCCGGGAGGCGAGTTCGGCCGGCAGGGATGCCTGGAGCTTCAGCTGGGCGGCGGCCAGGTCGGCGCCGAGGCCGAGTTCCCTCGCGGGGCCGGGCACGCCGGCGAGGAAGAGGGAGCCGGCCTGGGCATCGGTGAGTCCGGTGAGCCGGGTGCGGTAGCCGTCCATCAGCCGGTATCCGCCGGCCGGGCCCCGGTCGGCACGCACAGGCACGCCGGAAGCTCCGAGGGCTTCGATGTCCCGGTAGACGGTACGGACCGACACCTCCAGCTCGGCGGCGAGCTCGGGGGCGGTCATCCGGCCGCGGTTCTGGAGCAGCAGGAGCAGGGAGAGGAGCCGGTCTGCGCGCATGGGGGTCATTGTCCGGGGTACCTGACAGAAGGTGTCAGGTACCCCGGACAGGCTGTTCTCACGCCGGGGGCACGGACCGCCCGCCGGCTCACGACGCACAGTGCCAGGAGGATCACCATGTCCACGCCCACGCAGACCGGCGGCCGCTTCACCTTCGCCGGCTGGGAGGAACAGCCCGTCGGCCCCGCCGACACCATGCCGCGGCTCGCCCACGCCATGGTGACCAACTCCTTCACGGGCGCGATCGAGGCTTCCGATACCAGCTGTTCGTACGCCATCACGTACACCGGG
The DNA here is from genome assembly GCF_040609475.1 of Streptomyces sp. NPDC004667. NCBI lineage: Bacteria > Bacillati > Actinomycetota > Actinomycetes > Kitasatosporales > Streptomycetaceae > Streptomyces > Streptomyces sp. NPDC004667. The sequence goes on from NZ_JBEXKC010000217.1 coordinate 2,057, forward strand.
GAGACGTCCGGCACGTACGCCGGCATGGAGCTGCTGTCCGGTGCCGTCGAGGGCCGCGCGGGGACGTTCGTCCTGGAGGAGCGGGGCGAGTTCGACTCCTCCGGTACGCGCTGCCGCTTCGAGGTGGTCCCTGGCTCCGGCACCGGCGAACTCACCGGGATTTCAGGCTCCGGCGGCTTCGACTACCGCCATGGCGAGCAGTCCGTCCCGTACACCTTCACCTACACACTGGCCTAAAGGGTGCTGCAGAAGGCTCAGCCTTCGGCATTTCCCTGTATGAGTGGGGTGTTGCGGGCTGAGCCGGAGTGGGTGGAGACGTTCGCATGCTTGCCCATGGACCGGTTCGCGAAGCTGGTGAAGGCGGTCCGGGAGCGAGGCGGGCACGACCCCGGCGGCGGTCGGCCGTGATGTCTGCCGCTGCCTGACCCGAGCGCTGCTGGTGGCCGTGTACTACCGCAGGAACCTCACCATGCGGCAGCTCGCGCCGCTTTTCGCTATCTCGCCGGCGATGGCTGCGTTCTTCCCGCGCTCAATGATGCCGATCTCGGCGTAGAGGACGTCGAGGACCTGGCGGCGGCGCTCGGTCTCGGGGGCGTCGATCCAGAACCGCTCGTTCACCGGGCCGAAGGCCGCGCGGTACCACTGGTGGGTCAGGCAAGTGAGTCACACAGCGCGATGTAGGCCCCTGACGGGCTGTGCCGCGGAGCGTCGAAGACGGGCCCCGGGCGTCGGTCGCTGCTGCGGCGAAGGACGTTCCGGGGCCCGTTTCTGGTGATCGTTGATCAGATGTTGCAGCCGGGTCCGGTGATGGGGTTGATGCAGGTATTGTGGCCGGTTCCGCCGTTGTTGATGTTGATCCCGGGCCCGCCGTTGAGGGCGTCGTTGCCGGGGCCGCCCTCGTTGGTGTCGTTGCCCGCGCCGCCGGACAGAGCATCGTTGCCGTTGTCGCCGATGAGGGTGTCGTTGCCGTTGCCGCCGATGAGGGTGTCGTTGCCGTTGCCGCCCTCGACTCGGTCGTTGCCGTCGCCGCCGGACAGCATGTCGTTGCCGTCGCCGCCGCAGATCAGGTCGTTGCCGCCGCGGCCGTCGACCACGTCGTTCCCGGCGAGAGCGAAGATCACGTCGTCGCCGGGGGTGCCGATCAGGACGTCGTTG
>NZ_JBEXKC010000218.1:0-3190 GCF_040609475.1 Streptomyces sp. NPDC004667
ATCAAGTGGGGCCTGGACTACATGAACTCCCGCTACGGCAGCCCCGTCGGCGCCTGGAACTTCTGGCAGAACAACCACTGGTACTAAACCACCGGCGGACACAGCAGAAACACGCACGAAAACGCCCGGCCGGGACCACCCGCCGGGCGTTTTCGCACGCCCGCAGCCCGTTCCGCCGCATCCCCCGGGCGGGGGAGCGGGATCAACCCCGGAAGTGATGTGCGGGCCGGCCTGCCGAGGCGAGGCTCGTGCCATGACTTCGAAGATGCTGACCCCGAAGATGTCGGTGGTGTGTGGCTGGTGGGCGGGTGCCGCGGGTTCCCTCGCGATCGGGGCCGGGCTGTTCGGGGCCCGGCCGCCGGCTGCCGTGTGGGTCCTCGCGGGGGCGGCGGCAGCGGCGGGAGCGGGGCTCGCCGCGCGAGCGCGCGTACTGCTGTGGGTGGCCTGCGGCCTGTCCGTGGCGGCCGGCTGCACGCTGCTGATGGACGTGCTCGCGCTGCTCTTCGGGCAGGGCGTGGACAGTGTGACGGGAGCGGTGACACATGCGCTGGGCCTGGCGGGAGCACTGCTCACGGGTGCCGTCGCCGTGGCCGCCGGCGCGCGGCGGGACGCGGCCGCGGCGGCCCGGTCGGGACCGCCGGGGCGGTGGATCCCGTACCTCGGCGTGCTGACCTTCCTGCCGTACATCGCGATGAAGCTCCACTGGGCCCTGGGCGGCACCTTCGCGGGGGTGAGCGGGGCCGAGGTGCTGGCGGAGTCCGCGCGCAACGGGGCCTCGGGGGTGTGGCTGACCCTGGAACGGTGGGGGCTGGACGCCACCGTACTGATGGCCCTCGCGGGGATCCTGCTGCTGTTCTGCCTGATCCGGCCGTGGGGCCTGCGCCTGCCGCGGTGGCTGCCGCTGACCCCCGCCCTGACCGGGACGGCCACGCTGGTGCCGTACGGGCTGCTGGGGCTGGGGTACCTGGCGCTGGCCCAGACGGGTGTGGTCGACATCCCGTCCGGGAGCTTCGACTCGGCCGACGACACCCTGCTGGTGGGATGGATCGGCTACACGGCCTTCTCCGGATACGGTGTGGCGCTGCTGGCGGCGACCCGCTGGTACTGGCGCCGCACGCGTGGGCACGTACGGACCGTCCCGATGACACCGGACGCCGATCCGGGCCCGGCGCCGGTGGCGGACCGATGAACCGCCGGCCGTGACGGAACTACTCGCCTCCGGCGGTCCCGATCCTTTCGAGAACCACCGTGTACCGGGACCGCCTGTCCGGTCGGGCGTGCACGGCCGCATGCCGGAGGGCGGGGACCGCCACCGCGCCCAAGCCCACGAGCCCCTCGGCCGCCGCCTTGCGGACAGCGGGATGGGGGTGTTCCAGCAAACCGGTCACGGCGGGTGCCGCGGGTGCCCAAGCCGCGTGGCAGAGCGTCCGGATCGCCGTGCGCACCAGGTCCGGCTGGGGGTCGTCCAGCAGGATCGTGGTGTGGTGCAGGTGGGCCGGGCGGTCCAGCATGGCCCGCGAGGTCCGGTGGGCGTGCAGGCGGACCCCGGGCCTGGGATGGCGCAGCAGCTCGACGATCAGCTCCCGCAGTCGGGGGTCCCGGTCCGGGTCCGGACCGCGGTGTCCCGCGGCCAGCCACGTGAGCGCCTGGCGCACCCGCACCGGGTCCCCGCCGCGGGCCAGGGCCAGCAGCTCCCGCCGAGACGGGGGCGCCGACGCTTCGGCCGGCACCGCCGGGGCCCGGAGGCGGAGCACCGCCAGCGCGGCGGCGTCCTGCTCCGCCGCGTCCGGGCGGCGCAGCGGACCCTCGACGAGCAGCAGCCGGTCGGCGAGGTCGTCACGCCCTTCGGCACGCAGCCGGCGACGGACCCGGGTCAGCGCGGGTGTGCGCAGCAGGGGGCGTCCCTGGAACAGGTCGAGGAACCCCCAGGCCCCGGCGTCGAGGCGCCCGCCGAGGTGCTCCGCCAGCACGTCGGCGGGGAATGCGCGCAGCACCCGCCCGGCTGCGCGACCGCCGGACGGCGGGTCGTGCTCCCACCATTCGAGCAGCAGCGGGACCAGCGGTTCCAGCTCCCACGCGTCGAGCCGGGTCGCCACGAGGGCCACCCGGTCGTGCAGGACCTCGTCCGCGCGCAGTTCCGCCTCGTCGATGGAGGTCAGCGCGCGGGCCGGGACGTCGCCGACGGGCAGGTCGACGCGGCCCCGCAGGTACGCGCGGAGCACCGCGAGCCCGGCCTCGGGCTCCGGCCACGTCGAGAGCGCCAGGGCGGCGGCGTGCCGACGGTCCGGAGCGGGGGCTTCCAGCATGTCCAGCAGGCGCTCCCGCAGTGCGGTCGAACGGGGCTGGTCCAGGTCGTCGACGCGCACGGTCCGCGGCCCAGGCCCAGGCCCAGGCCCCGGCGCCTCGGCGCGGGCGGTCTCGGCGATGGTCCAAGAGGGCGCGTCGAGGGGCTGGACGTCCGTCATCCAGTCGACGAGCGCGGCGCGCACCCCGGGGTCGGCGCCGGGGTAGGCGTCGATCAGGGCGCCCAGGCGTTCCCGGGACCCGGGAACGCCGTCCTGGCGTTCGCGGAGCCGGCGCAGTTCCTCCGGCGCCTTCGGCGAGCGCACCGCCGCGTCGAGCGCGGCTCGCCACCGCCCGGATCCGACGGTGGCCGCGGGGGAGTGCGGGGCGGCGAAGGCGTCCCGCAGCACGGCGGCCTCCGCCTCCCAGGGGCGGGCCCCCAGCCGGGCCGAGGCGAGCGCCTGATCCAGGTCGGAACGGACCAGCACCGCGTCCAGGGCGCGCAGCAGGGTCAGGGTGGACCGGCTTCCCGCGGGTGCGGGGGGCAGCGCGCGCAACCTGAGGGCGACGGCCGCCTTCTCGGCCGCCGCGAGGCTCGGCGCGACCGCTTCGAGCACCGCGATGAGGTCGGCCCGGTCCCCGGCCGGGGCTGCGTCCGGTCCGGAGGGTCCGGCGAGTTCGGAGGGTCCGGACGGGCGGGAGAGTCCGGAGAGCACGTCGAGGAGGACGTTCGTGGACCGGCCGAAGGCCGTCAGTTCCCCGGCCGTCCACGGCGCGGGGCACAGCCGCAGCGTGAACCGCATGACGAGACGCGCCCGGACGGCGGGTTCGCGGCCGGCCAGGCGGAGCCAGTCCGCCAGCATGGGCCGCAGCGTCCGCAGTCGGGCGGGGTCCGCCGGCCCGGGCC
>NZ_JBEXKC010000219.1:0-3109 GCF_040609475.1 Streptomyces sp. NPDC004667
GTGGAGATGGCCCGGGACCAGATCCGTGAGGGCGCGCACATGCTCGACCTGTGTGTGGACTACGTGGGCCGTGACGGTGTCGCGGACATGCAGGAGCTGGCGGGGCGTTTCGCGACGGCTTCGACGCTGCCGGTGGTGCTGGACTCCACCGAGGTTCCGGTGATCCAGGCGGGTCTGGAGAAGCTGGGCGGGCGTGCGGTCATCAACTCGGTGAACTACGAGGACGGTGACGGGCCCGAGTCGCGTTTCGCGAAGGTCACCGCTCTGGCGCGGGAGCACGGGGCCGCGCTGATCGCCCTGACGATCGACGAGGAGGGCCAGGCCCGCACGGTCGAGCACAAGGTGGCGATCGCGCAGCGGCTGATCGCGGATCTGACGGGGAACTGGGGGATCCGGGAGTCGGACATCCTCATCGACACCCTGACGTTCACGATCTGCACGGGGCAGGAGGAGTCCCGCAAGGACGGGATCGCGACGATCGAGTCGATCCGTGAGCTCAAGCGCCGCCACCCCGATGTGCAGACCACTCTGGGCCTGTCGAACATCTCCTTCGGGCTGAACCCGGCGGCCCGGGTCCTGCTGAACTCCGTCTTCCTCGACGAGTGTGTCAAGGCGGGTCTGGACTCGGCGATCGTGCACGCGTCGAAGATCCTGCCGATCGCCCGGTTCGACGAGGAGCAGGTCACCACCGCCCTGGACCTGATCTACGACCGGCGTGAGGGTGACTACGACCCGCTGCAGAAGCTGATGGCCCTCTTCGAGGGCGTCAACACGAAGTCGCTGAAGGCCGGCCGGGCCGAGGAACTCCTGGCCCTGCCGCTGGACGAGCGGCTCCAGCGGCGGATCATCGACGGTGAGAAGAACGGCCTGGAGGCCGACCTCGACGAGGCCCTGGTCTCGCGTCCGGCTCTGGACATCGTCAACGACACCCTCCTGGAGGGCATGAAGGTCGTCGGCGAGCTGTTCGGCTCGGGCCAGATGCAGCTGCCGTTCGTGCTGCAGTCGGCGGAGGTGATGAAGACGGCGGTGGCCTATCTGGAGCCGCACATGGAGAAGACGGATGACGAGGGCAAGGGCACGATCGTGCTGGCCACGGTCCGCGGGGACGTCCACGACATCGGCAAGAACCTCGTCGACATCATCTTGACCAACAACGGCTACAACGTCGTCAACATCGGCATCAAGCAGCCGGTCTCCGCGATCCTGGAAGCCGCCCAGGAACACAAGGCCGATGTCATCGGCATGTCGGGTCTCCTGGTCAAGTCCACCGTGATCATGAAGGAGAACCTGGAAGAGCTCAACCAGCGCAAGCTGGCAGCCGACTACCCGGTCATCCTCGGCGGCGCCGCCCTCACCCGCGCCTACGTCGAACAAGACCTCCACGAAATCTACGAAGGCGAAGTCCGCTACGCCCGCGACGCCTTCGAAGGCCTGCGCCTCATGGACGCCCTCATCGCCGTCAAGCGCGGCGTCCCCGGCGCCGCTCTCCCACCGCTCAAGCAGCGCCGGGTGGCCCGGCGCGGCGCCGTCCTCGACGTACGGGAACCCGAACCGGCCGGCCGCTCGGACGTGTCCGTCGACCACCCGGTGCCCGAGCCGCCCTTCCTCGGCACCAGGGTCGTCAAGGGGATCCAGCTCAAGGAGTACGCGGACTGGCTCGACGAGCAGGCGCTCTTCAAGGGGCAGTGGGGCCTCAAGTCGCCCGGGTCGATCGCGACCGAGGGCCGTCCCCGGCTGCGCGGCTGGCTGGACCGCCTGCACACGGACCGGCTCCTCGAAGCGGCCGTGGTCTACGGCTACTTCCCCTGCGTCTCCAAGGGCGACGACCTGATCGTCCTCGACGAGGACGGCGGCGAGCGGAGCCGTTTCACCTTCCCGCGCCAGAGCCGCGGCCGCCGCCTGTGCCTCGCGGACTTCTTCCGCCCCGAGGACTCCGGGGAGGTCGATGTGATCGCCCTCCAGGTGGTGACCGTGGGCAGCCGCATAGGCCGGGAGACGGCCCGTCTCTTCGCCGCCGACGCCTACCGCGACTACATGGAGCTGCACGGCCTCTCCGTCCAGCTCGCCGAGGCCCTGGCCGAGTACTGGCACGCCCGCGTCCGCGCCGAAATGGGCATCGACGGCGGCGATCCCGCCTCGGTCGAGGGCATGTTCCGCACCGAGTACCAGGGCTGCCGCTACTCCCTGGGCTACCCGGCCTGCCCCGAACTCGCCGACCGGGCGAAGATCGCCGAACTGCTCCGGCCGGAGCGGATCGGCGTCCACCTCTCGGAGGAGTTCCAGCTCGACCCCGAGCAGTCCACGGATGCTCTGGTCGTCCACCATCCCGAAGCCGACTACTTCAACGCGGGAGGCCGCAGATGACCTCCGATGCCGGACACCTTCAAGGAGCGCACCGCATGACCGCCGCATTCACGGACTTCAAGGTCGCCGACCTTTCCCTCGCCGCCTTCGGCCGCAAGGAGATCACCCTGGCCGAGCACGAGATGCCGGGTCTGATGTCGATCCGCCGGGAGTACGCCGAGGCGCAGCCTCTGGCCGGCGCCCGGATCACCGGCTCGCTGCACATGACCGTGCAGACCGCCGTGCTGATCGAGACCCTCGTCGCCCTGGGCGCCGAGGTCCGCTGGGTGTCCTGCAACATCTACTCGACGCAGGACCACGCGGCCGCGGCGATCGCCGCCGCCGGGATCCCGGTGTTCGCCTGGAAGGGCGAGACGCTGGAGGAGTACTGGTGGTGCACGGAGCAGGCACTGAGCTGGCCCGGTCACGCCGGTCCGAACATGATCCTCGACGACGGCGGTGACGCGACCCTCCTGGTCCACAAGGGCGTCGAGTACCAGAAGGCGGGCGCGGTCCCGGACCCGGCCACCGCCGAGAACGAGGAGATGGCCCTGGTCCTGGACCTGCTGGCGAGGACCGGCATCGACTGGACGGCACTCGCGTCCGAGATCCGCGGCGTGACGGAGGAAACCACCACCGGTGTCCACCGCCTCTACGAAATGAACCAGGCCGGCACCCTCCTCTTCCCCGCGATCAACGTGAACGACGCCGTGACGAAGTCGAAGTTCGACAACAAGTACGGCTGCCGCCACTCCCTGATCGACGG
>NZ_JBEXKC010000220.1:0-3065 GCF_040609475.1 Streptomyces sp. NPDC004667
CCGCGCCGGAGCGTTGCCGAGCAGGACGCCGAGTACGGGCCGAAGCTGCACGACCGGGACCCGGACCTGTGCTGCGCCCTGCGCAAGGTCAAGCCCCTCGAAGAGGGCCTGACCGCCTACGACGCCTGGGCGACGGGGCTGCGCCGTGACGAGTCCCCGACCCGGGCGAACACCCCGGTGGTCGGCTGGGACGAGAAGCGCCGCAAGGTGAAGGTCTCCCCGATCGCCCGCTGGAGCCAGGACGACGTGGACGCGTACGTCGCCGAGCACGGGGTGCTGACCAACCCGCTGCTGATGGACGGTTACGCCTCCGTCGGCTGCGCCCCCTGCACCCGCCGGGTGGCGGAGGGCGAGGACGCGCGGGCCGGCCGGTGGGCCGGGCGCGGCAAGACCGAGTGCGGACTGCACGGCTGATGACGACGACACCTACGGACACCACGGAACTTACGGAGAAGCGGATGAGCGTGACCGGCCAGGGAGCCACGGTGTGGCTGACCGGTCTGCCCAGCGCGGGCAAGACCACCATCGCGTACGCGCTGGCGGAGCGGCTGCGCGCCGAGGGGCACCGGGTGGAGGTCCTGGACGGGGACGAGATCCGCGAGTTCCTCTCCGCGGGCCTGGGCTTCACCCGGGAGGACCGGCACACCAACGTCCAGCGGATCGGTTTCGTCGCCGAGCTCCTGGCGAGCAACGGCGTGAAGGCGCTGGTCCCGGTGATCGCGCCGTTCGCCGACAGCCGCGAGGCCGTGGCGAAGCGGCACGCCGAAGCCGGTACGAGCTACCTCGAAGTACACGTCGCGACCCCGGTCGAGGTGTGCTCGGAGCGGGACGTGAAGGGCCTGTACGCCAAGCAGGCCGCGGGCGAGATCTCCGGTCTGACCGGGGTCGACGACCCGTACGAGGCACCGCAGACCCCGGACCTGCGCATCGAGTCGCACCACCAGACCGTGCCGGAGTCGGCTTCGGCCCTGCACGCACTGCTCACCGAGAGGGGTCTGGCATGACCACCGCCGCGCACCTGCACACCGAGTCCGGTTCCGACGCGCCCTACGCGCTGTCGCACCTCGACGCCCTCGAATCCGAGGCGGTGCACATCTTCCGCGAGGTGGCGGGCGAGTTCGAGAAGCCGGTGATCCTGTTCTCCGGCGGCAAGGACTCCATCGTCATGCTGCACCTGGCGCTGAAGGCGTTCGCGCCCGCGCCGGTCCCCTTCACGCTGCTGCACGTGGACACCGGCCACAACTTCCCCGAGGTCCTGGCCTACCGCGACCGCGCCGTCGCCGAGCACGGACTGCGCCTGCACGTGGCCTCCGTCCAGGAGTACATCGACGCCGGCACGCTCCGCGAGCGGCCCGACGGCGTCCGCAACCCGCTCCAGACCGTCCCGCTCACCGAGGCGATCCAGCGGCTGAAGTTCGACGCCGTCTTCGGCGGCGGACGCCGCGACGAGGAGAAGGCCCGCGCCAAGGAACGCGTCTTCTCCCTGCGCGACGAGTTCTCCCAGTGGGACCCCCGCCGCCAGCGCCCCGAACTGTGGCAGCTCTACAACGGCCGCCACGCCCCCGGCGAACACGTCCGCGTCTTCCCGCTCTCCAACTGGACCGAGCTCGACGTGTGGCAGTACATCGACCGCGAGGACATCGAACTCCCGCAGATCTACTTCGCCCACGAACGCGAGGTCTTCCGGCGCAACGGCATGTGGCTGACCGCCGGCGAATGGGGCGGCCCCAAGGACACCGAACCGGTCGAGAAGCGCCTGGTGCGCTACCGCACCGTCGGCGACATGTCCTGCACGGGCGCCGTCGACTCCGACGCCACCACGCTCGACGCCGTGATCGCCGAGATCGCCGTCTCCCGCCTCACCGAGCGCGGCGCCACCCGAGCCGACGACAAGCTCTCCGAAGCCGCGATGGAAGACCGCAAGCGCGAAGGGTACTTCTAACCATGACCACCACCACCGAGCAGCTCAGCACCACCACGCTGCTGCGCTTCGCCACCGCGGGCTCCGTCGACGACGGCAAGTCCACCCTGGTCGGCCGCCTGCTGCACGACTCGAAGTCGGTCCTGGAGGACCAGCTCGAAGCCGTGGAGCGGGTCTCCCAGGACCGCGGCCAGGACGCCCCGGACCTGGCCCTGCTCACCGACGGCCTGCGCGCCGAGCGCGAACAGGGCATCACCATCGACGTGGCCTACCGCTACTTCGCCACCGCCCGGCGCCGGTTCATCCTGGCCGACACCCCCGGGCACGTGCAGTACACCCGCAACATGGTCACCGGCGCCTCCACCGCCGACCTGGCCGTGGTCCTGGTCGACGCCCGCAACGGCGTCATCGAGCAGACCCGCCGCCACGCCGCCGTCGCCGCCCTGCTCCGCGTCCCCCACGTGGTCCTCGCCGTCAACAAGATGGACCTCGTCGACTACCGCGAGGGCGTCTTCGCGAAGATCGCCGAGGAGTTCACCGCCTACGCCTCCGAGCTGGGCGTCCCGGAGATCACCGCGATCCCCATCTCGGCCCTGGCCGGGGACAACGTCGTCGAGCCCTCCGCCCACATGGACTGGTACGGCGGACCGACGGTGCTGGAGCACCTGGAGACCGTCCCGGTCAGCCACGACCTCACCGCCTGCCCGGCGCGATTCCCGGTGCAGTACGTGATCCGCCCGCAGACCGCGGAGCACCCCGACTACCGGGGCTACGCGGGCCAGATCGCCTCCGGCGTCCTGCGCGTCGGCGAGGCCGTCACCGTCCTGCCCTCCGGCCGCACCAGCACCATCGAGGGCATCGACGCCCTGGGCGAGTCCGTGGACATCGCCTGGGCGCCGCAGTCGGTGACGGTCCGCCTCAAGGACGACATCGACATCTCGCGGGGCGACCTGATCGCGCCGTCCGCGAGCGCGCCGGCCACCACGCAGGACGTCGTCGCGACGGTCTGCCACGTGGCCGACCAGCCCCTGGCCGTGGGCGCGCGGGTGCTGCTCAAGCACACCACCCGCACGGTCAAGGCGATCGTCAAGGAGATCCCCTCGCGGCTGACCCTCGACGACCTCTCCCAGCACCCGGCCCCCGG
>NZ_JBEXKC010000221.1:0-2946 GCF_040609475.1 Streptomyces sp. NPDC004667
GGGCCCCCGCCGCCCGCCCGGCCCGTGTCCACCGCCAGCGGCGCCAGGGCCCCGCCGGCGGAGACCCACACCCGCGCGGGCCCGGCGGGCAGTTCGACCGGCACCCAGGTCAGGGTGGAACCGGGCCGCCGCTCGCCCTTGACGAGCCGGTCGCGGCCCGTCCCTGCGGATGCGCCGTCGGCGCCCACGGCCACCAGGTTGTACCCGGGCCGGTTCGGCACCACCAGCACCGGGACCTGCCGGGCGCCCAGCCCGAGGGAGCCCAGCAGCGGGCCCCCGGCCACCGGCCGCGCCGGGCCGCCGGATCCCGCGGGCCCGCCCGGGACCCACAGCCCGGCCGCCACCGCGCAGGCCACCGCCGCGGCGAAGTACGCCGAGGCGGTGGTGCGGCGGCGCAGCAGCCGGGTGCGCAGGAGCAGCACCAGGCCGAGCGCCAGGGCGGCGGTCAGGACGACCGCCGCCGCGAGGACGGCGCTCACCGTCGTACGACGCTGTCGCTGACCACGAACAGGACGCCGTGCGGCTGGGCGTCCCCGGTGTCGCCGTGCGGCCAGGACGCCCGGTTGAAGCCCACGCAGGGCTTGCCGGTGTTCTCGTCGCGGAAGGAGCGGTCCAGGGAGACCTGGCCGCGCCGGTCGAGGTCGAACATGCACACGCGGTGGTCGCCGCCGCCGCCGAAGGATCCGGCGACGAAGTAGTTGGCGACCGCGATCCGGCTGACGTTCTGCGTCTCGCGGTAGACGCCGTCCGCGCCCCGCCGGAAGTTGTCCATGGCGCCCCAGTGCGGGCCGCCCGAGCTGACGTCGCGGATCGGCACGGTGCTGACCAGCTCCGGGCAGTCCCGCTCGTGCCCGCCCCGGCTCGCCTCGGCCAGTTCGTCCACGGAGCACTTGGCCCCGTCGCCGGCGGCGAGGAGCTTCTGGATGTCGAGGACGTAGATCATGCCGGTGGTCTGGTCGAGGGGCTTGCCGTAGGGCACCGACTGGCCCATCACCGTGTGGAACAGGAACCGGTCGTCGGGGCTGACGGCCAGCCAGCTGCCGTTGTCCCCGCTGCCGGTGACGCCCGTGTCGCGCTGGAAGCTGCGGTAGGCGGTCGTGTCGTCGAAGACCTCCTTCCACTGCGGCGCGGGCGCGGTGATGTCCGGGGTGTAGAAGACGGCCCCGCCGGCCATGGAGGAGACGAACGCGCCCTTGTGGCCGGGCCGGTTGGTCAGCGCGGTCTCCATGACCACCCGGGACTCGCGGAAGAAGGCACGCGGCTCCTGGGCCCCGCGCGGTCCGTCGGCGACCTTGGACACCGAGCGCAGCGCCGGGTTGTTGCGGTCGCTGATGTCGAAGACGCGGACCGTCTGGCGGGCCAGGTTCTCCCTCAGCACCGAGTCGGGCGTCATGAAGTTGCGGGCCTCGGCGAAGTCGCTCGCCACCATGACGTTCAGGTCCTCGCGGACGGCGACCCCGTGCGGGTTCGCGCAGGTCGCGGCGGGCAGCGCCGGGACGTTGCCGCACTGGGCCGGGTCCTCGCCGGCCTCGGTGGCCGCCGGGATCTCGGCGAGGGTCCTGCCGTCCTGCCCGATCCGCACGATCTCGCCGGGGGAGCCGGCGGCGCCGTTGCCGACCCGCACCTGGCCGTTGGTGTAGGTGCAGGGGCCGGTCACGTTCGGGCCGCCCATGTACGTGCCGTACGCGGTGCCGTCGCTCAGCACCTGGTAGGCGTCGGGCAGGGTCCCGCAGGGGGTGTCGACGGTGGAGTTGACCCCGGCGATGGTCAGCGCGGGCAGCGCCTTCGCGTCGAAGACGAAGGTGGTGTCGCTCATGATGCCGCCGGCGTAGATCCGGTCGCCCTTGTGCCACACGTACTGCATGTGGTGCGGCTCGTTGCCGTTGTTCGGGCCGACGGTGACGGTGTTGGCGACCTTGCCGTACGTGGGGGAGCCCGGGGTGGCGTCGATGACGGTCAGGAAGTCGGGCGCGGGCTGTTTGGCCGGTCCGGCCCAGACGAGCATCCACTGCCGTCCGGGGCCGTTGGAGGCCGGTACCAGGTGGTTGGTCGCCGAGTAGGTGACGCCGTCGGTGCCCTGGAAGGTGGAGGTCCAGGTGACCGGCGTGCCGGCGGCGGCGGGTTCCGCTCCGGTGAGCATGGAGGCGGTGAGTCCCACCGCCGACAGACAGAGTGCGAGGCGGCGTATCAGCCTTCCTCGGCGCAGTCCTTGCAGTCTCATTTCTCCGCGTGCCCTCTCCGGGGGATGTCGGCCAGAATGCATAAACCGGCCATTGGGTGGCTGTATTCGCTGGATCCGCACATTCCGGCCCGTCGGCCGGCACGGGATTCGCCGCAATTTTCGGCCCACTGTGACACAGGGGTGCTGGCGGTCCGCTGATAGCGGCCTTACCGCTGCCTGACCGTGCCCCACAAATCCCCCGAAATGCTTGAAATCCCAGGTGAGAGGTCCAGGATGGTTCCTTCGGGCCGAAAGTGACCGCGATCAGCGCACCGTCAGTGCTTTACGTGTCCGCATTGCTAATCTCGGCGGAGCGAATTCCTGCCCGTGCGCCGCTTTCCCCAGTAAAGGAGCCGCCGGATGACCGATCTCGAAATGCTGGCCGAGCGGGCGGGCCGGGAACTGGATGATGCGCTCGCACCGGAAATCCTGCGGTGGGCCGCCGATACCTTCGGGAGGAAATTCTGCGTGACCTCCTCGATGGAGGACGCGGTGGTCGCCCACCTGGCGTCCCGGGTGTTCCCGGGGGTGGACGTGGTGTTCCTGGACACCGGTTACCACTTCGAGGAGACCATCGGCACCCGTGACGCGGTGGAGGCGGTGATGGACGTGAACGTCATCACCCTCACTCCGCGCCGGAGCGTTGCCGAGCAGGACGCCGAGTACGGGCCGAAGCTGCACGACCGGGACCCGGACCTGTGCTGCGCCCTGCGCAAGGTCAAGCC
>NZ_JBEXKC010000222.1:0-2945 GCF_040609475.1 Streptomyces sp. NPDC004667
GAAGCCGCTGGTCCGCTCCGCCGACCAGCTCCACACCGGGACGTCGGGCCCGAGCCCGCCCAGTACCTCCGCCAGGCCGTGTCATCCGCCGCGACGGCGTCGCCGCGCTGATGACCGCCGACGCCCTGGCCGCCGCCGTCACCGCGGCCACCCTGCCCGCGGACGTCCTGCCGCCGTCGGCCACCGGCCCCTGCGTCGCCCTGCTCCTCGTCCTGCTCGCCGCCCTCCACGCGCAGGGCGGCCTCTACCGGCCCCGGCTCACCCCCTCCGCCCTGCTCGAACTGCCCGCGCTGGCCGGGCGGGCCGCCGTGCTCTGGTGCGGTGCCGCCGCCGTCCTCGCCACCACCGGGCCCCACCGGTCCCTCGGCTGGAGCACCCTCCTGGGCGCCGTCGCCCTCCAGACCCTCCTGGTCTGCGCCGGCCGCGGCACCGTCCACGCGCTCCGCCGCCGCTCGGCCCTGCGCCACCCCGTCTCCACCCTCGTCGTCGGCCCCGGGGACGGGGCGGGCGCCGTCGCCGCCGCGCTGCACGGACGCCCCGAGTACGGACTGCGGCCCGTGGGCATCGCCGACACCGCCGCCCCCGCCGACGCGGAACGCGGCCAGCTCCCCGTACTCCCCGTACTCGCCACCCACGAGGACGTCCGGCGCGCCGTCATCCAGAACTCCGTCCGCCACGCCGTGTTCACCCGGCCCCCCGAGGCCGACGAACGCACCGCCTCCCTGGTCCGGCTCTTCCACGACCACGGCTGCCGGCTCTGGCTCGCCGACCCCGCCGGGACCGCCAAGGTCACCGGCATGCGGGTCGCACAGCCCGCCGACCAGCTGTGGGGGTACGCCGTACAGCCGCTGCTGCCGCGCCCCGCCCGGACCGCCGAGCGCACCGCGAAGCGGGCCATCGACTCCCTCCTCGCCGCCCTCGCCCTCCTCGCCGCCGCCCCCGTCATGGGCGCCTGCGCACTGGCCGTACGGATCTCCGACGGACCCGGAGTGATCTTCCGTCAGGAACGCGTCGGCCTCTACGGACGCCCCTTCACCCTGCTGAAGTTCCGTACCCTGCGCGCCGACGAACACGAGTCCGCCACCCGCTGGACCGTCGCCGGAGACCGCCGGATGAGCCCCGTCGGCTCCTTCCTGCGCAAGTCCTCCCTCGACGAACTGCCGCAACTGTGGAACGTCGTACGGGGTGACATGAGCCTGGTCGGCCCCCGCCCCGAACGGCCCTTCTTCGTCGCCAAGTTCAGCAGCGTCCACCCCGGCTACGAGGCCCGCCACCGGATGCCCGTCGGGATCACCGGACTCGCCCAGATCAACGGACTGCGCGGGGACACCTCCATCGAGGACCGGGCCCGCTTCGACAACCACTACATCGACACCTGGTCGCTGTGGCAGGACCTGTGGATCCTGGCGCGCACCGCGGCCTCCTTCTTCCGCTTCCGGCTGGGAGGGAGCTGACCGATGAGCCTCGCCGCCGCCCGGCCCGCCCGGCCCGCCCGGCCCACCCGGATCGCCGACCCGGCCGGCCCGCTGCGCCGCCACTGGCCGCTGCTCCCGCTGGCCGCGACCGTCCTGTTCCTCCTCGCCCCGCTCCCCGCCGGGGACGCGACCGCCTCCGGGAAGGTCGGCCCCGCCGACGCCGCATCGCTGCTGCTCGCCCTCGTCTGCGCCGTACAGGCGCTGCGGGGCCGGGTGCGCACGCTGACCCCGCTGGGCGTGCTCGTCCTCGGGGCCCCGGGCGTCGGGCTCGCCGTCTCCACCATGACCGCCGGGGACCCGTACGCCGCCCTGCCCGGGTTCGTGCGCTACCTCCAGGTCTTCGTCCTCGTCCCGGCGGCCGTGGTGCTGCTGGTGCGCGACGCCCGCGAGTTCCGGCTCGCCGCCGGGTGCTTCGTGGTGCTGGCCCTCGTCCAGGGCGCCGTCGGCGTCGCGCAGTTCGCGACCCACACCGGCGCCTCCTACCAGGGCGAGGACATCAGGGCCGTCGGCACCTTCGGCCCCGGCGACGTCATGGGCATGGCCACGGTCGTCGCGTACGGGCTGATCGTGGCCACCGCCGCCGCCCTCGCGCCCGGCCTCCCGGCCAGGATCCGCCGGATCGCCGGGGGCTGCGCGCTGGTCCTGGTCGTGCCGCTGGTGCTGTCCTTCAGCCGGGGCGCCTGGATCGCCACCGCCGGGGCCGCGCTGCTGGTGATGGGCCTGGCCGGCATCCGGCGGGCGCTGAAGGTCCTGGTCGCGCTGACCGCGCTGGGCGTGGTGCTGGTCGGCGGGCTCGGCGTCGGCTCCGAGATGGTCGCGGAGCGGCTGACCTCCATCACCCAGGTGTCGAGCGCGCCCGACCAGTCGGTCACCGACCGCTACACGATGTGGGCCGCCGCCGAGTCGATGTGGCGGGAGCGGCCGGTGGTAGGGGTGGGGCTCAAGGGCTTCCCCGCCCACCGGGACGGCCACTCCTCGCTCGGCCTGTCCTCCGGCAGCGACACCGCCGGCGCGGGCCAGGCGTTCATCAAGCAGCCGCTGCTGTCCCCGCACAACATGTACCTCCTCGTCCTCGGCGAGCAGGGCCTGACCGGACTGCTCGCCCTGGCGGGCGGCTGGGCGGCGCTCCTCGTCGCGGGCCTGCGCCGGTACGCCGCCGACCGCCCGGCGCGGGGGATCCGCGACTGCGGGCTGATCGCGCTCGGCCTCCTGGTGTGGCAGCTGACCGACTTCCTGTACGCGGACATCGGAGGGCCGTCCACCGTGCTCACCGGAGTGATCATCGGCCTGGCGGCCTGGTGGGCGCTGCCGTCGCCCGCGGATGCGGGGGGTCCGGGCGGCCTGGGCGGTCCGGGTGCTTCGGGTGGTCCGGGCGTGCCGGGTGTTCCGGGCGGCAGGGCACTTGAGGGACCGGCGGCCCGGTGACCGACACGACTCCCTGGCGGCGGCCCGCGGCCGCGGCGACCGAGG
>NZ_JBEXKC010000223.1:0-2928 GCF_040609475.1 Streptomyces sp. NPDC004667
CGGGACCTTCGCCGTGACCGCCCTCGCGGAGGGCCTCGACGGCCCGCTGTCCGTCGAGGTGTCCGACGCCGAGGGCGAGGGGCCCGCCGAGCGCTTCAAGCTGGTCGTCAAGGACGGCGACAAGCCCGTCGAGTCCTTCGACGTCACCGCGAAGAAGGGCAGCCGCGCCTACGTCGTCACGCAGGTCAAGGAGCGTTCCAAGCTCATCGCCGTGACCGAGGCCGCACCGTCCGCGCAGCTTGCCCGTCCGGAGAACCAGACCGTGACCCTGCCCGCGCCGCCGCCCGCGCCCGTCGAGCCGGCCGCACCGGCGGGCCCTGCCGCGGGCTCCCACCCCGGCCCGGCGCAGTACCTCGGCGACTCCGCCGACCGCACGGGCTTCGGCGGCCTGGAGGCCGTCGACGAGATCTCCATGGTCGCCGTGCCCGACCTGATGGCCGCCTACCAGCGCGGCGCGATCGACCTGGAGGCCGTCAAGGCGGTCCAGCTCGGTCTGATCGCGCACTGCGAGCTGATGGGCGACCGGGTCGCGATCATCGATCCGCCGCCGGGCATGAACGCCCGTGACATCCGGGTCTGGCGCCAGGAGACGGCCAACTACGACTCCAAGTACGCGGCCCTCTACTACCCCTGGATCAAGTCCTTCGACCCGGCGACCGGGCAGTCGCGCCTGGTCCCGCCGAGCGGCCACGTCGCCGGCGTCTGGGCCCGCAACGACTCCGAGCGCGGCGTGCACAAGGCCCCCGCCAACGAGGTCGTCCGGGGGGCCGTGGACCTCGAACTGCAGATCACCCGGGGCGAGCAGGACCTGCTCAACCCGATCGGCGTGAACTGCATCCGGGCCTTCCCCGGCCGCGGCATCCGCATCTGGGGCGCCCGCACGCTCTCCTCCGACCCGGCGTGGCGGTACCTGAACATCCGCCGGTACTTCAACTACCTGGAGGAGTCGATCCTGATCGGCACCCAGTGGGTGGTGTTCGAACCGAACGACCACAACCTCTGGGCGCGCATCCGCCGCAACGTCTCGGCGTTCCTGGTCAACGAGTGGCGGGGCGGGGCCCTGTTCGGGCAGAGCCCGGAGCAGGCGTACTACGTCAAGTGCGACGAGGAGACGAACCCTGCGGAGTCGGTCGACCTCGGCCGGGTGATCTGCGAGATCGGCATCGCGCCGGTCAAGCCCGCCGAGTTCGTGATCTTCCGGCTGGCGCAGTTCTCCAGCGGCAACGGGGAGTTGGAGGAGTAACCCGGCTCCGCGGAGCCCGCCTCCGCGCCCGTCACCTCCCCGTGCCCCCCTCTTCACAAGGACAGCGAACACATGAGTCTCCAGCCGGGTGACGCCCTCACCTCACACAACTTCGGCCTCCAGATCGACGGAGTGATGGTCGAGTACCTCGCCGAGATCAGCGGTCTCACCCTCGAACAGGACGTCATCACCTACCAGCAGAACAGCGCGCAGGGCCGGCCCGAGGTGGCGTTGCTGCCGGGCGTGCAGAAGAACGGCCAGTGCACGGTCGTGCGCGGCATGACCCAGTCGACGTCGTTCACGCAGTGGATCAACGACTCGATCCGCGGCCAGATGAGCACGGCCCGCAAGAACGCCTCCATCATCATGATGGACTACGAGGACAACCCGGTGAAGCGCTACAACCTGCGCAACGCCTGGTGCAGCAAGATCGAGACGAGCACGGTGAAGGCCGGCGAGGCGGCGGCGCTGACCGAGACCGTCACCATCGTGTTCGAAGAACTGGTCATCGAATAATGCGGCGTTCGGTCGGGACCGCGCCCCGGAACGCGGCGGCGGAGGCGGGGCTCCCCCACTCCGCTCCCGCCGCGGCGCCGGACCACACCCCCGCCGGCCCTCCGGCCGACCCCGCGCCACGGCAGTCGCTGCGCACCGAGTTCCCCTTCGAGCTGCCGCGCGGGTACGTCGACGACGCGGGAACCGTCCACCGTGACGGTGTCATGCGGCTGTCCACGGCGCGCGACGAGCTGGTCCCGCTGCGGGACGTGCGCGTGCAGGAGAACCCGGCGTACCTCTCGGTGGTGCTGCTGGGCCGGGTCATCAGCCGGCTGGGCACCCTCCCGATGGTGCACGACGGGATCGTGGAGAACATGTTCGCCTCCGACCTGGCGTTCCTCCAGGACTTCTACCGCCAGATCAACGCGGAGGGCCACACCCGAGCGGCCGTGCAGTGCCCGCACTGCTCGGAGCCCTTCGAGGTGGAACTCGGCGGGAGCCGCCTGGGGGAATCGTGACGTACGCGACCGACCGGCTGCACGAGGAGATCGCGTACGTCGCCTACCACTTCCACTGGGGCCTGGACGCGATCCTCGACCTGGAACACCAGGACCGGCGCCGGTACACCGAGCAGATCGCGTCCCTCGTGACGCGCGGCGCGACGGAGGGCTGAGCGGGTGGCATTCCTCGACCGGCTGCGGGGGCGGCGGAACGACGGCGGCGGGGAGGCGTCCGGCGGGTCCCCGGCTCCGGGCACCCGTGGCACGCAGACCGCCGGGAGTGCCGGGGATACGGCTCCCGGGCCCTCCGCCGCCTCCGCGACCCCGGTGGCCGTCGCCGCCTGGTTCGGTCTGCCGCCGCTGCGGCGGACGGCGGCCGACGGACCGGCGGGCGTCGCGGACGCCGCATTCGGCAGGCGACTGCCGACCTGGCAGGACCCGTCGTTCACCCGGAGGTCCTCCCCCGCGGTCCTGGACCCCTCGGCGGCCGGCGCTCTGCTCTCGGGTGCGCCGCACGGGGCCGCCCGCCCGGTCCCGGGGCTCGAACGGCCGGCCCCGGCACTGCCGTCGGGCCGTCCGGCGGGCGCACCCGCCGTGCAGCGCATGCCGGTGGCGCCGCTCCGGGCGGTCCCCGTAGGAACGCCGCCCCCCGCGGCGACCGGGACCCCCTCGGTTCGCGCGGGAGCCGGA
>NZ_JBEXKC010000224.1:0-2903 GCF_040609475.1 Streptomyces sp. NPDC004667
GGGGCGGCCGGGGCGACGGGGGCGGCCGCGGCGAAGGCCGACGAGGGCGCGCTGCCGGGCGGCCCGGAACCTTCGGACGCCACCCGCGACGCACCCCCGCTCTTCTTCACCACCACGGCCTGGCTCGACTCGCTCACCGCCGACCTCGGCCGGATGGCCGCCGCCCACGCCGTCGAGGACCGGCCGGGGCGACGCCCGTAACCGGACGGCCGCTTCTTCGGGTTTGCGACACAGCCCTCTTCACCGAGCACAACGGCCGGACGAGCGGGCCGACCGGCACGGGCCGGTGCCGGTCGACGTCAGGCCGGGAGCAGGCGCAGCGTGAGGCCCAGGCGGGCGGGGCGGCCGGGCGCGGCCTCCAGCGGGCTGTTGACCCGGCCCGTCTCCACGCACAGGAAGTGGCGGTGGTCCTCGTCCGTCAGATCGGCCATGCCCGCCGCCAGTTCGGGGCCGGGGTTCCAGACGATGACGTCGCTCGCCCCGTGGTGGGCGATCTCGACGGCCCGGCCCAGGGCCCGGTCGGTGAGGACGGCGACCTCGTCCGGTTCGGGGTAGACCCGTTCGATGTGGTCCGTCGGCGTCACCGCGCCGCCGGCGTCGGACACGTCCGATGCGAGCAGGTTGTCGCGGTAGTGCTTGCCGAGTCCCGAGACCCGGGCCTCGCCCAGGTCGCCGATCTGCAGGTAGGTGTGCAGGGCGGCCGTGCTCCGGTGCTCGCCGCTCGCCTCGACCTCGATGCCGCAGGTCTCGCCGAGCGTGATCCGGGTGGTCAGGGCGAACTCGTGCGGCCACAGGGCGCGCGTGACGTCCGAGGCCTCCAGCCGGAACACCAGCTCGACCCCGTCCTCGGTCGTGTCGTGTGACACGAGTTCCCAGTCGAGGGTCCGGGCGAAGCCGTGCGAGGGCTTGGCGACGGTGCCGAACCACGGCCAGCACAGTGGTACTCCGCCCCGGACGGGGGTCCCCGCCACCCAGGCGTTCCGCTCGCCCAGCCACAGCCCCGGTGCGGCTCCCGCGGGCTGCCAGGCGATCAGCTGGGCCCCCTGGAGGCTGACCGCGCCCCGGACGCGCGGGTGGTCGACGACCAGGAGCGGGATCTCGCCGATCCGGCGGCGGGTGACCGACGGCGCGAGCTGTTCGAGGACGGGGAGGGCGAGCAGGGTGTCGTTCATGCGCCGACTCTTCAGAATCCGCACAAGAGAGTCAAGTCGGGCCCCGGGGGACACGCGCCGGACCGCGCACGGCAGGCGGCACGGCAGGCGGCACGGCGGGTCCTGAAGTCCGCCGTGCCGCCCGCCGCGTGTGCGCCGCGTACCGTTCCGTGCTCGAAAGGGCCCCCGTCGGGCCCGCCCGGACCGGTGCGCGGCGCCGGCCTCAGCCGATCTGGTCGTAGTTCCAGTACTGGTCGAACAGCGGGGCCCACACCTCGGGCCACGGGGTGGTGGTGCTGCCGCAGGCACCCAGTACGGCCTGCGAACGGCGGCCCGTGTCACGGATGCACTGGCCGGTGCTCGCCTCGACGATCTCCCAGCGGTTCGGGTACTGCGGAGTGCCGCGGTCGTTCCAGGTGAAGGTCGAGCAGCCCCAGCCGTTGGTCAGCACGATCGGGGCGCCGGGCGTGGGGCTGCCGCCCTGCGGGCCCAGGCAGTAGGTGCCGAAGGCTCCGATGGTGAAGTTCCCGTTGCCCAGGCTCTGGAAGTGGAAGCGCTGGTGCAGCCCCGTCTTGCAGTCGAAGGTCTGGACGACCTGCCCGGCGTGCGGGGCCCCGCCGCCGCGGAGGTCGAGGCACTTCCAGCTGACGGCGGCCCGCAGTTCGTAGATGGCCGCGTTGCGGAAACTCGTCGTGTACCGGATGGCGGGGTTCTCGGCGGCCTGCGCCGAAGTGGGCATGAACAGGGCGAACAATCCGATCAGGGCAGTCACCACACCGTGCCTGCCGAGCCTGCCTGACTTTCGAGCCACGCGGTCATCTCCTGTCTCGCGACGGCCTTGACGCGAAGAACCTAGCGAGATCCACTGAATACCCGGTACCCACCCTTTCAGGGGGGTGTGTTCACTGCGGAGGCTGTGGTGAGTGGGGGCTCGGGGCTTCAGCGCGCCCAGCGGTTCATGATCTTGGCCACCGGGCTCTACCGGGCCAGCCACCTGTCCGCGGGCGTGGTGTCCGTCGCCCGGCACATGCCCGGCGCGCCCGCCGCCTGGGGGATCCTCGCCACGGCCGTGGCGGTCAGCCTGACGCTGTACGGCACGGCCCGCGCGGCCGGTCGGTTCGACCGCCGCTGGGTGTGGTGCGACGTCCTGGTGACGGGCTGCGCCCTGCCCTGGGCCGCCTGGTGGGCCCTCGGCGGTCCGGCGGTGTCCCAGAGCGGCTGGCTGATGCTGCTGGGCGGATCGGCGAGTTCGGCCGCCGCCGTGGGCCTCGGTGTCCGGGGCGCCGCAGCGTCGGCCGTGCTGCTGCTCGCGACCTCCCTCGCGGTCCACCTGGTGGTGGTCGGCGCGCGCTCGGCCGAACTGGTCGGCCACCTCAACGCGGTGCTCTCCTCCACGGTGATGGCATGGGTGTTCTGGTGGTACCTGCGGCGCCAGGGCGCCCTGCTGGACGCCGCCCAGAGCCAGGCGGTGAACGCCGAGGCGGCACGGGCCCGCCAGGCCGAGCGGATGGCCCACCACGCGGCCCTGCACGACACGGTCCTGGCCACCCTGACCACGATCGCCGCCGGTCGCGTCGACGCCAACGCGGCGCCGGTGCGCGAGCGGTGCGCGCGGGAGGCGGCGTACCTGCGGCGGCTCGTCCAGCAGGAGGACGGCGCGCTCCGGCGGTTCCTCCCAGAGCATGGGCCGCCAGTCCAGGTCGAAGACGGTGGTCCCGGACTTCGAGCGGGCCTCCAGCGCGCCGAGGGTGG
>NZ_JBEXKC010000225.1:0-2826 GCF_040609475.1 Streptomyces sp. NPDC004667
TCATCCGTTTCGCGGGTGATTCGGGTGACGGTATGCAGTTGACGGGTGACCGTTTCACGTCGGAGACGGCGTCGTTCGGGAACGATCTTTCGACGCTGCCGAATTTCCCGGCGGAGATCCGGGCGCCTGCCGGGACGCTGCCGGGTGTGTCGTCGTTCCAGCTGCATTTCGCGGATCACGACATCCTGACGCCGGGGGACGCGCCGAACGTTCTGGTGGCGATGAATCCGGCGGCGTTGAAGGCGAACCTCGCGGACGTGCCGCGTGGTGCGGAGATCATCGTGAACACGGACGAGTTCACGAAGCGGCCGATGGCGAAGGTGGGGTACGAGCGGTCTCCGCTGGAGGACGGTTCGCTGGACGCCTACCGGGTGCACGGGGTGCCCCTGACCACGTTGACGGTGGAGGCGCTGAAGGATTTCGGGCTGTCGCGCAAGGAGGCCGAGCGCAGCAAGAACATGTTCGCGCTGGGGCTGCTGTCGTGGATGTACCACCGTCCGACGGAGAACACGGAGAAGTTCCTGCGGCAGAAGTTCGCGAAGAAGCCGGACATCGCCGAGGCGAACATCGTGGCGTTCCGGGCGGGGTGGAACTTCGGGGAGACGACGGAGGACTTCGCGGTCTCCTATGAGGTGGCTCCGGCGACGAAGGCGTTCCCGGCGGGTGTGTACCGCAACATCTCGGGGAACCTGGCGCTGTCGTACGGGCTGATCGCGGCGGCCCGGCAGGCGGACCTGCCGCTCTACCTGGGCTCGTACCCGATCACGCCGGCCTCGGACATCCTGCACGAGCTGTCCAGGCACAAGAACTTCGGGGTGCGCACCTTCCAGGCCGAGGACGAGATCGCCGGGATCGGCGCCGCGCTCGGGGCGGCCTTCGGCGGTGCGCTGGGCGTCACGACGACCTCGGGGCCCGGTGTGGCGCTGAAGTCGGAGACCATCGGGCTGGCGGTGTCGCTGGAGCTGCCGCTGCTGATCGTGGACATCCAGCGCGGCGGGCCCTCGACCGGCCTGCCGACCAAGACCGAGCAGGCCGACCTGCTCCAG
This sequence comes from Streptomyces sp. NPDC004667, assembly GCF_040609475.1. Taxonomy (NCBI): domain Bacteria; kingdom Bacillati; phylum Actinomycetota; class Actinomycetes; order Kitasatosporales; family Streptomycetaceae; genus Streptomyces; species Streptomyces sp. NPDC004667. The sequence goes on from NZ_JBEXKC010000225.1 coordinate 1,047, forward strand.
GCGATGTACGGGCGCAACGGCGAGGCCCCCGTCCCGATCGTCGCCCCCCGCACCGCCGCCGACTGCTTCGACGCCGCCCTCGACGCCGCCCGGATCGCGCTGACCTACCGCACCCCCGTACTGCTGCTCTCGGACGGTTACCTCGCCAACGGCTCCGAGCCCTGGCGGATCCCGGACGTGGCCGACCTGCCCGACCTCAAGGTGCAGTTCGCGACCGCCCCGAACCACACCCTGGCCGACGGCACCGAGGTGTTCTGGCCCTACAAGCGGGACCCGGAGACACTGGCCAGGCCGTGGGCGGTCCCGGGGACCCCGGGGCTGGAACACCGCATCGGCGGGATCGAGAAGCAGGACGGCACCGGGAACATCTCCTACGACCCGGCCAACCACGACCACATGGTCCGCACCCGCCAGGCCAAGATCGACGGCATCACCGTCCCCGACCTGGAAGTCGACGACCCCGCCGGAGCCGCCCGCACCCTCGTCCTGGGCTGGGGCTCCACCTACGGCCCCATCACCGCCGCCGTCCGCCGGCTCCGCGCCCAGGGGGCCCCCATCGCGCAGGCCCACCTGCGCCACCTCAACCCCTTCCCGAGGAATCTCGAAGAGGTCCTGAAGCGTTACGACAAGGTAGTGGTGCCCGAGATGAACCTCGGACAGCTGGCCACCCTGATCCGGGCGAAGTACTTGGTCGACGCCCAGTCGTACAACCAGGTCAACGGAATGCCCTTCAAGGCGGAGCAGCTCGCGACGGTTCTCAAGGAGGCCATCAATGACTGAGGTGACCGACGCCCCCCACCACCTGCTGTCCTTGGTCCCCAAGGCCGAGGCCAAGCAGTCGATGAAGGACTTCAAGTCGGACCAGGAGGTCCGCTGGTGTCCGGGATGCGGCGACTACGCCGTCCTCGCCGCCGTACAGGGCTTCATGCCCGAGCTGGGACTGGCGAAGGAGAACATCGTCTTCGTCTCCGGCATCGGCTGCTCCTCCCGCTTCCCGTACTACATGAACACCTACGGGATGCACTCCATCCACGGCCGCGCCCCCGCCATCGCCACCGGACTCGCCTCCTCCCGCCGCGACCTCTCCGTCTGGGTCGTCACCGGCGACGGCGACGCCCTCTCCATCGGCGGCAACCACCTCATCCACGCCCTGCGCCGCAACGTCAACCTCAAGATCCTCCTCTTCAACAACCGGATCTACGGCCTCACCAAAGGCCAGTACTCCCCCACCTCCGAAATCGGCAAGATCACCAAATCCACGCCGATGGGCTCCCTCGACGCCCCCTTCAACCCCGTCTCCCTCGCCCTCGGAGCCGAAGCCACCTTCGTCGCCCGCACCATCGACTCCGACCGCAAACACCTCACCGAAGTCCTGCGCCAGGCCGCCGACCACCCCGGCACCGCCCTCGTCGAGATCTACCAGAACTGCAACATCTTCAACGACGGCGCCTTCGACGCCCTCAAGGACCAGGAACAGGCCCGCGAAGCCGTCATCCGCCTCGAACACGGCCGCCCCGTCCGCTTCGGCACCGACGACACCAAGGGCGTCATCCGCAACGAACACACCGGCGACCTCGAAGTCGTCACCGTCACCCCCGACAACGAACACCGCGTCCTGACCCACGACGCCCACGCCACCAGCCCCACCACCGCCTTCGCCCTCTCCCGCCTCGCCGACCCCGACACCCTCCACCACACCCCCATCGGCGTCTTCCGCGACACCACCCGCCCCGTCTACGACACCCTCATGGCCGACCAGCTCGAAGCGGCGGTGGAGCAG
>NZ_JBEXKC010000226.1:0-2780 GCF_040609475.1 Streptomyces sp. NPDC004667
GTGGCCGTCGTGGCGGCGCGGGGCGCGGCCGCCGCCGGGGGGACCAGGGCGCGCAGCAGGACGGGCACCGCGTCGGGTCCGTGAGCGGCCTGCTCGCGGCGCAGGGCCGCCGTGTCCAGGCGCAGGGGGACGAGGAGGGCCTCGTCGGCGGCTGCGGCGGGGGTGGCGAGGGCCCGGTCGAAGAGGGCGAGGCCCTGTTCGTTGCTCATGGGGGCGAGCCCTGAGCGCCGCATGCGCCGCAGGTCGGTGTCGGAGAGGTGCCCGGTCATCCCGGTGGCCTCCCCCCACAGGCCCCACGCGAGGGAGACGGCGGGCAGTCCGGCGGCCCTGCGGTGCTGGGCGAGGGCGTCGACGAAGGTGTTCGCGGCGGCGTAGTTGGCCTGTCCGGGGCGGCCGAGGAGGCCGGCGGCGCCGGAGAACAGGACGAACGCGGACAGCGGCAGGTGGGCGGTCAGCTCGTGCAGGTGCAGCGCGGCGTCGGCCTTGGGCCGCAGTACGGTGGCCAGCCGGCCGGCGTCCAGGGCGGTGAGCGCCCCGTCGTCGAGGACGCCCGCGGCGTGCACGACGCCGGTCAGCGGGTGGGCCGCCGGGACGCGCGAGAGCAGTGCTTCCAGTGCGGAGCGGTGACCCGTGTCGCAGGCGGCGATCTCGACGCGTGCTCCCAGCGCGGTCAGTTCCCGCTCCAGCTCGGCGGCTCCGTCGGCGGCGGGTCCGCTGCGGCTGACGAGCAGCAGGCCCCGTACTCCGTGGGAGGTGACCAGGTGCCGGGCGAGGAGCCGTCCCAGCGTGCCGGTCCCGCCGGTGATCAGGACGGTCCCTTCCGGGTCGAACCCGGCCGGGGACGTCCCGGGGGCGTCGTCCTCGGGACGGCGCGCCAGGACGGGGGTGAGCGGCTCGCCGTCGCGGAGCCCGAACTGCGGTGCGCCGGTGGCGAGGGCCTCGACGAGGGCCGCCGCCGAGGCGGGGGTGCCGTCGGTGTCGGCGAGGACGAAGCGGCCGGGGTGCTCGCTCTGCGCGGAGCGTACGAGGCCCCACAGCCCGGCGGCCGACAGTCCGGGCAGCGCCTCCCCGGGCCGGGTGGCCACGGCCCGCCGGGTCAGCACGACCAGCCGGGCCGCGCCGAGCCGTTCGTCCTGGCCGAGCCACTCGCGCAGCAGGGCCAGGCACCGCGCGGTGGTCTCGTGCACGGCGTCCGTGTCCGTGTCCGCGTCCGGGAAGGACACGACGACGGCGTCGGGCACGGGGGCGCCCGCCTCGACGGCGGCGAACAGCGCGGCCAGGTCCGGATGGACGTCCACCGGTACGCCGGCCGCGCCGGAGCCGAGGCCGGTGCCGTCGGTCCCGGCCACGGCCAGCCGGTGTACCGGGTTCCGCCGTCCGGTCCCGCTCGGCACGGGGTGCGCGGCGGGCGCGGGACCCTGCCAGGCGATCCGGTAGAGCGGCAGCCCGTCGTCGGCCGCCCCTAGGAGCGCGGTGAGGCGTTCGCGCGGAACGGGCCGCATGACGAGGGCGTCGAGGGTCAGGACGGGTGCCCCGGCCGGGTCGACGGCCTCCAGTGAGACGGCACCCTCCGCCGTGCGGGCGAGACGGACCCGCAGGGCGTCGGCCCCGGTCGCGTGCAAGGTGGCCCCCTGCCAGGCGAACGGCAGCAGCACCGCGTCGTCGGGCACGTCGAGGAGTCCGCCCGCGAGCCACGGCTGGAGCGCCGCGTCGAGGAGCGCCGGGTGGACCCCGTAGAGCCCGGCGGCGCTCCGCGCGGAGTCGGGGAGGCGGATCTCGGCGAAGACCTCTCCGGGGCGGCGCCAGGCGGCGGTGATCCCGGCGAAGACCTCTCCGTACTCGTAGCCGAGGTCGGCGAAGCGGGCGTAGACCTCGTCCGGCTCGACGGGCTCGGCTCCGGGCGGCGGCCAGGCCGCCCCGCCGGCGCCCGCCCAGTCGGCCGGTGCCGGGACCCGGGGCGCGGCCGGGGCAGGGGCGAGGACGCCGGAGGCGTGGCGGGTCCAGGGGGCGTCGTCGGCCTCGGTGCGGGAGTGCAGGTTCACCGCGCGGCGCCCGCTCCCGTCGGCGGCCCCGACCCGTACCTGGACCTGGACGGCTCCGCGCCCGGGGAGTACGAGCGGTGCCTCAAGGCCGAGTTCCTCCAGTCCGGCGCTGCCGGTCGCGGCGGCGGCGTGCAGGACGAGCTCGACGAAGGCGGTCCCGGGCAGCAGGGTCCGGCCGGAGACGGCGTGATCGGCGATCCACGGGTGGTCGACGAGCGAGATCCGCCCGGTGAACAGCACCTCTCCCGTCTCGGCGAGGGGCAGGGCTCCGCCCAGCAGGGGGTGGGTCTCCCACTCCATGCCGAACCGCGCGGCGGCGGCGTCGCCGACTCCGGCGGGGGAGGTGGGGGCCCAGTAGTGGGCGTGCTGGAAGGCGTAGGTGGGCAGGTCGACGCGGCGGGCGCCGGTGCCCCCGAAGAGCTGCGCCCAGTCGATGTCGGTGCCGCGCACGAAGAGCTCGGCGGCGGAGGTCAGGAACCGCTGGAGTCCGCCGTCGTCACGGCGCAGGGAACCGGCGGTGACGACCTCGGCACCGGCCGCCTCGGCCGTCTCCTGGATGCCCATGGTGAGGACGGGGTGCGCACTGGACTCAACGAAGGTGGCGAAGCCGTCGTCCAGGAGGACCTTGACGGTGTCCTCGAAACGGACGGGGTGACGCAGGTTGCGGTACCAGTACCCGGCATCGAGGAGGGTCTCGCCGAGGACGCCCCCGGTCACGGTCGAGTAGAACGGGATCTC
>NZ_JBEXKC010000227.1:0-2762 GCF_040609475.1 Streptomyces sp. NPDC004667
GCCGCGGCGGACCTCGGCGGCAGCCTGGCCGTCCGCGGCGAGGGCGGCGAACGGCTCGCCGAACACGGCCGCCTGCCGCGCACGGACGACGCGGAACTGGCCCGCGTCCGGCTCAACGCGGCGGCCACCGGCGTCGCCTGCCCGCTGTCCGACGGCACCTGGGTCGTCCCGCTCTCCGTGCGCTCGCAGGACATCGGCTGCCTGCTCTTCCACCCGGCCGCCGGGGCCGGGGCGCCCGCCGACCAACTCCTCGTCTCCTACGCCCGCACGGTGTCGCTGCTGCTCGTCGTACAGCGCTCCGGCGCGGTCGAGGGGCAGGTCCGCGACGACCTGCTGGCCGACCTCACCACCTGGGACGGGCCGCCCGAGCGGCTCGTCGAACGGGCCAGCCGGTTCGCCGCCGAACTGCACCGCCCGCACGTCGTGGTCGTCGCGGACCCGCAGACCGGGGCCGGCGACCTCGTGGAGAGCTGGGCCGGCGGCTACGTCCGCCACCGGCGCGGCATGAAGACCGTCCAGTCCGGCCGACTGGTCCTGCTGCTGCCCGGCGAGGACGCGGCGGCCGTCGCCGAGGAGGTCCGCACCGCCCTCGCCGCCGCGACCGGCACGCAGGTCACCGCCGGGGCCTGCGGGCCCACCCGGGGTGCCGACGCCGTCCACACCGCCTACCAGCAGGCCGTGCGCTGCCTCCAGGCCCTCGTCGCCCTCGGCGGGACGGGCCGCTCCGCCGCCGCGCGCGACCTGGGCTTCCTCGGCATGCTCCTCGCCGGGGACCACGACGTCGCCGGATTCGTCGAACGCACCCTGGGCCCGCTCCTCGACCACGACGCGGAACGTTTCGGCAACCTGGTCGAGACCCTGGAGGGCTGGTTCAGCGCCGCGGGCAGTCCCACCCGCGCGGCCGAGATCCTCTACGTCCACCCCAACACGGTCTCCCGCCGCCTGGAGCGCATCACCCAGCTGCTGGGCCGTGACTGGCAGCATCCGGACCAGGCACTGGAACTCCAGCTCGCCCTGCGGCTGCAACGGGCCCGCACCTGCCTCGACCCCGAACCCGCCGGCCCCCCTGCAACGGTGCGGACGTGACCTGCCCGCCCCCCAGGTGCAGGCCGCCGCCCAGCAGCCGAGAGGCGTGCGCCAGCGACACCAGCGTCGCGTGCCGGTGCCAGCCGTGGTACGAACGCCCCTCGAAGTCCAGGGCCCCCACCGACAGGCTCGTCCCGCGGAAGTCGGCGTCGGCCCGCCCGATCAGCCGGCCCAGCCCCAGCAGGGCGCCCCGGCCCGCGCCCGACATGCCCGTCAGCCACAGCTCCGCCACCTCCCGGCGGTCCGGATCCCACACCCCGACCAGGGTCAGCGCCGACGGCCCGGGCGGCCCGCCGGGCAGCCGCACGGGCAGCAGCCCCACCAGCGAGGTCCGGGTCTGCCCCGGCCACGCCGGGTCGTGCCACTGCACGGGGCGCCGCTGGGAGCGCGCCAGTTCCGCGAGCCCGCCCGCCGACCCGGCCACCGCCCGGCTGCGCCCCGCCGACAGGCTCGGCGCGAGCAGCCCCGTACCGGCTCCCACCCGGATCAGGAACGGCAGCCGCGCCCGGGAGAACGCCTCCACCAGCGGCAGCACGCCCTCCTCCCGGGCGTCCGCCACCACCGGCAGCGCGGAGGCGCCCCATCCGGCCGTCTCCAGCACCATGTCCACGGCCAGCGCCTCCGCCGTGCGCGGATCCACCGAGTCCTCCGGTATCGCGGCCCGCCGGCGCAGCTCCGTGTCGTCCAGCCAGTCGCCGCTCAGCGACAGCCGCCAGTTGACGGGCGCCGCGCCCGCGCCCGAGGCCAGCCACAGCCCGTATCCGTGCTGGCTGTTGACCACCTGCCCCAGCTGCGGGACGAACCGCCGCCCCACGCCCACCGAATGACGGCCCGTCTTCGGGATCACCAGCGGCCGCACCACCCAGGCACGCGGCGCGAGCAGCCGCTCCAGCCCGGCCGTCAGCTCCGCCCGCAGCGGCGACCAGTCCCAGGTGGAACAGCTGATGAAGTGGTGCAGGCTCTGCTCCGCCGAGCGGCGGCCCGTGGTCACGGCGAGATTGCGCATCGTCTTGCGGCCGGGGGTGTTCAGCAGCCCGTGCACGTAGAGCTCGCCCTTGTGACGCTGGTCCCGGCGGCGCAGCGACCCCAGCACCGACGTGCGCAGCGCCCGCACCTCCGCGGACTGGTCACCTGTCGGGGTCTCGGCTTCCACCGGGCGGATGGCCCTCATGGTGCTCCTCGCGTTCTGCACCCCGGAACGTGGGGGCCGGGGCAGGTCATTGGGTCCCTCCACCGTCACCCGCCCACCGGCCGGCGCCCAGGTAGGCCGGAACCACACTTCCCGGCGCCGCCCGGGGCGGCCGACCGGTCCCGGCTCCCCGCCGCCGCGTACCGCCCCGGGTGGTGACCCGGCCACCACCCGGGGCCCGCCGGAACCCGTACGGGGCCCCGCGGGGACCCTCCGCGGCGCCCGCCGCGGGCAGCCGACCCCCGCGGATCCCTTGCCCCGCACGGCCGAACACCACCGGAACCGCGTACTCCGAACAGTGTGGCCGGGGAACCTCGCCCCCCGGGCGGATCTCCGGAAGCGTGGAGGTGCGCGTACCCGGCGCCCGTTCCGGGGCAGCCGCGCGCCCACACCCCCGACGACACCCTCGACGTCCTCGCACCCGGAGCCCCCTACCTGCACCTCTGCAACGCACTCTGCCAGCGCTTCGACGCCCACCGGGACCGCG
>NZ_JBEXKC010000228.1:0-2719 GCF_040609475.1 Streptomyces sp. NPDC004667
GTCAGGAGCGCGGTGACACCAGCGCGACGGCCTCGATCTCCACCAGCTGGTCGGGGAACGCGAGGTCCGTGACACCGAGGATGGTGTCGGTCGTACGGTGGTTGCCGTTGTACTCCTTGTGCAGCCGCGCGGCCGTGTCGAAGTTCTTGCGCAGGTCCTTGGTGTAGATCTTCATGCTGATGATCTGGCTGCGCGGGATCTTGTAGTGCGCGAGCACCTTGTCCAGGTTGTCGAACGACGTGCGCACCTGCTTCTCGAAGTCGCCGACGCCCACCAGGTTCCCCGCCGCGTCATGCGACAGCTGGCCCGAGATGTAGACCGTGTCCCCGGCTCTGATCGCCTGCGAGTAACCGTAGGACCCCTCCCACGGCACCCCGAACCCGAAGTGGTCCCAGCCGCGGCGCCCTTGGTCCTGCGCGCTGGCTCCCTGCAGTCCCGTGAAAGTGATCATCGCGGCCACGACCGCGGCCACCACGGCGGTGATGCCGACCCTGCGCCCTGACTTGGTCATTTCCCTCGTCCTTTCGTGCCCGGTGGAGCCTGGAGCCCCGACATTGACAGGGCACGAGCGAGAACTCCTCGAACGGGAATCGACTGGACGTGGAACCACCGAGCGAACCTGCACGTCTGCGTCAACGCGCCCTCCGCCAGGGGTGGTTGCCCCACCAAGGCGTGCCGCCACCCCGCCTTCGGAGGTACGTTCTCAGCCGCCGGTCAGCGTGCGGTCGAGGAGGGGGAGCAAACGGTCCCAGTGGTGCTTCAGCGCGGCGGGGTCGAAGGCATCGGTGTCGGACATGGTGAACCCGTGCACGGTACCGGGGTAGATCTCGGAGGTGTGGTCGACGCCCGCCGCTTCCAGGGCCCGGTTGAGTTCGCCCAGGGACTCGGGCGTCAGATCGCTCTCGGCGTGGCCGAAGTGGACCCGGGCCGTGATCCCGGCGAGGGCGTCGAGCCCGTCCGCCGCCACGGGAGCGTGGAACGCCGCGACGGCGGCCACCGGGCCGGGGTGGGCCGCGGCGGTACGCGTCGCCAGAAGGCCGCCGAAGCAGTAGCCGGTCACCGCGACCGGTCCGGCGGCGACCTCGGGCCGGGTGGTGAGGAACCCGAGGTAGGCGTCGGCGTCGCGCAGGGCCCGCTCGGCGGTGTGCTCCTCGATCAAGGGCATCAGCCGGGCGAAAACGGCCGGCCGGGCCTCTTCTCCGATGTACTCGGGGAGCTCGATCACCGGGGTGGGGCCGTGCCGGTAGAAGGTGTTCGGGACGAGCACGTAGTACCCGTGCCCGGCCAGTTCGCGGGCCATCTCCCGGAGCACGGGGCGGATTCCGAAGCCGTCCGGGTACATCAGGACCCCCGGGTGCCGACCGCCACCCTCGGGGAAGGCGGCGAAGGCGTCGGCCCGGCCGTCCGGGGTGGGAACGTGCAGCATCGTGGTGGGCATGTGTTCTCCTGTCGTGGTTGACGTATCGAGTGGTGGTCGACACGACAGGGGGCGGAGCCCGCGCGGCAGCGCCTGATCCGCGGTCCGGCTGCGGGCGGGCAGCGGCCCGTACGGCGCTCAGAGGAGCACCGGGTCACCGATCCGTGTGTGGCGCAGGGCCGTCCCGGTAGTCATAGCCGCACAACATAGTCCACCGGACGGGATCCGTGCCAGTACCGCGGGGGCGACCGGGCCGCCCCCGGTGTTCAGTCCGTGGACCGGTACGGCACCCGCCGGACGGCCGGGGTGTCCGCGGGGGACCCGCTGCCGTCGGCCGGCCGGGGCCCGTGCAAGATGGCGCTGCCGGCCGACACCGCGGTCGGCTCCGAGCCCGAGGAAGACCCATGTCGACCGCTGGACCCCGGCCACCGGCACCATCCGCGCCGTGGCCCCCCGCCCCTCCCCGGCGATACGGCAAGTGGCTTGCCGTCGGCGGCTGTACCGGGGCCCTGGGATGTGCCGCATTGGCGTTCGCGGCAGTGGTATGCGCCGTGGTGGCGTTGGTCGCGATGGTCTTCCTGGGGCGCCTGTGGGTGCCGGGGGCTCCGGGCGACGCCGTCGTGCTGACGAGTGCCGAGGCGGCGGGAGTGTGGGAGGACGGACACGGCGGCAGCCTCGTCCTGGCCGGGGACGGGACGTTCAGCGCATCGTCCGCCTGTGGCGACTACTTCGATCCCCGGAGCCGGGCCTCCTCCGGCTTCGGCCTCGCGTCGGTCAAGACGGGTACGGGGACCTGGGACCTGGGATCGGTATCAACGATCGGAGGCGGCAAGCCGCAGTCGACCCTTCGCATCGCGTTCAACCCCGACGGTGTGAGCGGCAGTTACGAGGCCACCGGCACGACCGTGGCCCCGATGCTCTGGGCGTACATCGGTGATCCCGACGACGGGGAGCGCTGCATCCTCACCAAGGCGGCGGTCTCCGGCGCACACGGCGCATCGCGGTCCGAACCCGGCGCCGACGTGCCCGTGTCCGTGTCCTCCGTGTCCGCCCGCGTGCCGTGAGCGGGAGGGTTCACCGGCGGGGTGCCGGCGATCGGTCGAGGTGGGGTGCGAGCGGTGCCAGTGTGGTGGGCCGCACGGCGCCGGACGCGGCCGAGCCGCGCAGCAGTTCGGCCAGGTCGTGGGGCCGGGCCGGCTCGGCGGTGGGGGCCGCGGCCGTGATGCGGTCCAGCCGGAAGCCCCGGCCGGCCCCTCGTGTGCGGCACCAGGCGATGAGGTACCACCGGCCTTCGGCGGTGAG
>NZ_JBEXKC010000229.1:0-2614 GCF_040609475.1 Streptomyces sp. NPDC004667
CAAACGGCGACCAGACCGCCCGGCAATGACATCAGGACGGCACACGCGTCAGATCGCTACGCGCTTCGCCCGGCATAGCGTCTGCGGTCCGCCCTTGGCTGGGCACGGTGGGCTGGGGCTTACGGAGCGAGGAGGGCCAGGAGGGCGCGTTCGCGGGTGGCGCTCAGGCCTGCGCGGCGCGGTCGGGTCAGGCCTGCTTCGCGCTCCCAGTGCAGGGTGTCCTTCAGCAGGTCGGCCCGGGAGCGGTGGTGGAGGCCGGCCGCGATCGCTGCTGCTCCGCTGCGGGCTCCGAAACCCGCCCACTCCCGGTCGGGCATCCACATGGCCAGGGAATCCGGCCCCATGAAACGCTCCACGCCCTGCGCGAGCAGCCAGTCGGGGTCGGCCTGCACTACCGGACCGGTGTGCCCGCCCACTTCCCGGGACAGGGCGACCCACTCGGCGAAGGGCACGACGGGGCCCACCGCGTCGTAGGTGCCGGTCGTGCCGTTCTCGGCGCAGTCCAGCAGCCAGGCCGCGAGGTCCCGGACGTCGATCGCCTGCGTCAGGAGGTCCGGGGAGTCCGGGACCAGGAGGGGTGCCAGCGGGTCGCGGGCGGCGCGGGCCACCCAGTAGCCGGTGCGGCCGCTCGCGTCGCCGGGACCTCCGATCAGCCCGGCCCGCGCGATCAGCAGCCGGTCCCCCACCGCGTCCGTGGAGGCGTCCTCGCAGGCCACCTTCGCCTCCCCGTACGCCTCACGGCCGGCCTCGGCCTGCCGGGCCGCCGGAAGCAGCGTGGTCGACTCGTCCGCGCCCGGCCGCCCGTGCTCGGCGTACGCGCTGACCGACGACACGTACGACCAGTGCCGGGCGCGGCCGCCGAGGGCGGCCAGGGCGTCGCGCACGAAGCCGGGCTGCCAGGACACCTCCACCACGGCGTCCCAGTCACGGCCCGCCAGGGCCTCGTACGCCGCGGGGTCGCGCCGGTCGGCGGCCACCAGGCGCGCGCCTTCGGCCACCCCGCCGCTCTCCCCGCGGGCCAGGCAGGTCACCTGGTGCCCCCGTTCGTGCGCCTGCCGCGAGATCTCGCGGCCCACCCATGCCGTTCCACCCAGTACCAAGATCTCCATCAGGCCACTGGAGCACGGCCCGCGGGTCCGGGGCGGGCCCCTTCGCCCAGAGCGGAGCGCGCCGTGTGGTGGGCCTCACGGTCTTGGGTGGTGGACGCGGATTGACGGAAAAGAGCCTTTAGGTAAGCCTTACCTTGCCTCGACACGGCAGCTGGTGCCGTGGCCTTCCCCCGGAGTCAGCTCACATGTCGTCCCCTGCCGTCAGACTTCCCGCCCGCCCGGTCCGCCTGTTCGACTCCTGGTGGACGGTGGCGGCGGGAGCGGTGTGCGCGATGGTCGTGCTGACGGCCGGCCTGTGGTTCTCGCTCCACATACAGACCGACGAGACGCTGCATTCCGCCGCGCTCTTCGTGCACCTCGCCTCCCTCGTGCTCGGCTTCGGTGCGGTCCTGTCGGCCGACTACTACGGACTCCTCTGGGCCACCGGGCGCTGCACCCTCGCCGAGGTGATCGGGGCGACCGCACGGCTGCACGTGCCCATCTGGGCCGGTCTCGGGGGCCTCGTCGCGAGCGGCATGATGCTGCACCCCGACGTGCACTCCCCGCTGACCCTCACGAAGCTCGGGCTGGTCGCCGTACTCACCCTCAACGGACTCCAGGCGGGCCTGCTGGGCCGTCGGCTGGAGGAAGCGACCGTGCCGGTGGGCGGCCGGCTCCTGCTCTGGGGCGGGGTGACCGCCCTCGTGTCGCAGGCGTGCTGGTGGGGCTCCGTGGTCATCGGCTTCCTCAACACCAACACCTGATTCAGCGCGGTGCGACCGCTTCCAGCTCGTCGACGGTGCCGGACATGATGACGCGGACGTGCTGGGTGATGTGCTCGACGGGCCAGTCCCACCAGGCCACCCGCAGCAGGCGGGCGACGTCGGCATCGTCGTAGCGCGAACGGATCAGACGCGCCGGATTCCCTCCGACGATCCCGTAGTCGGGAACGTCGTCGACGACCACGGCCCCCGAACCGATGATCGCCCCGTGCCCGATGCGCACTCCCGGCATCACCATCACGCCGTAACCGACCCAGACGTCGTGGCCGACCACTGTGTCCCCCCGGCCGGGCAGTCCGGTGAGCAGGTCGAAGTGCCCGGCCCAGGACCCGCCCATGATGGGGAACGGGAACGTGGAGGGACCGTCCATCCGGTGGTTGGCCCCGTTCATGATGAACCGGACCCCGGTGCCGAGGGCGCAGAACTTCCCGATCACCAGCTTCTCCGGCCCGTAGTGGTAGAGCACGTTACGGGTCTCGAAGGCGGTCGGATCGTCCGGATCGTCGTAGTACGAGTACTCCCCGACCTCGATCAGCCCGGACGTCACGAGCGGCTTGAGCAGCACCACGCGCGGCTGGTCGGGGAACGGGTGCAACACCATCGGATCCGCAGGCAACTGATTCATGGTGAGAGCCACGTTAGACGCTTATGTCCAGCCCCAGACGGGTCGCAGACGCTATACCGGGAGAAGCGCGTAGCGATCCGATGCGCGCAGTGCCCGCCGGGCGGTCTGGTCGCCGTTTC
>NZ_JBEXKC010000230.1:0-2522 GCF_040609475.1 Streptomyces sp. NPDC004667
CCTCGGTGAGGTGGTGGGCGAAGAGGGCTGACCGGGTCGCCGGTACGCCGGCCCGCCGGGCGGCCCCGCCCATGCGCCCCCGGGCACCCCGTCCCCACGGGACACCGCTCCGGCCGAGCCGGTGCCCGCCACCGCGGACCCGCACGCGCTGAGCGACACCATGTCCGACCGGGCGCGCTCCCTCCTGGTGCCCGTGGCGGACCCGGAGGCGCCGCACCCCGCTCCGGCGGGCGCCGGGCCCGTCCTGCCCGGACGGCCGGACGCCGACCGGCCCGCGGTCCGCACCCCCGGACAGCAGCCCGGAACCGCGGGCGGCCCGCCGTGCCGGTGGTGTTCGACGCCCAACCCGCCCGGCCGCCACTACTGCGTGCGATGCGCGATGCCGCTGGCCGAGACCGGCGAGACCTCCGCAACCGCAAGGGCGCCCTGGTGGCGCCGGCTCTTCGGCGGGCGGCGCCGCGAGACGCCGTGGGCGGGCGACCGGCCCAGGCTGCGCCGCGTCTTCGACCGGATCGGCGTCTGGATCACCCTCGCGGTCGTCGTCACCCTGGCGATCCTCGGCTTCGTCCACCTGCCCGACGGCGTCCGGGCCACCATGGACCACTTCGCACAGCGGGCCCCCGTCGCCCCGGTCCGGGTCGCGGCCTCCCGTTCCTATCCCGACCACGAGCCGGAGCTCGCCTTCGACAAGCGGAGCAACACCTGGTGGGGCCCCGGCGTCTCACAGTCCGGCCAAGGCGAGTGGATCGAGGCCGACTTCGGCGAGCCGACCCGGCTGCTGGACCTGATCATCACCCCGGGCGTCTCCGCGCGGGCCGACAAGACCGGCGAGTCCGCCCAGCCGCACCACGTCACGGCGACGATCACCGGGAAGGACGGCAGGGTCACCACGCGTCGGCTGACCCTGGATCAGGGCGCGGGCGGCCAGCGGCGCCCGTTCCGCGTCGGCGAGGTCACCAAGGTGCGTTTCACCGTCGACTCGTCGCACGCGGCCTCCGCCGACAAGCAGGTCGCCATCGCGGAGATCGAGTTCTTCGGCCCGTCGAACGCCGACCGCTCCTGACCGCGCCACCGGATCCACCCCGCACCGGCCGCACCGTGCGCGCCCGGTGCGGGGGCCGTTGACCTCCATGGCCGACAATGCATCACGTGGCGGTGGAGGTGAAGCAAGGCCTTGCGACAACCGGTATGGTGCCGGATCGCCGCCACGTCAAGGTGTGGGGGTTCGTATGGGTGTGGTGGGTGTGCCGGATGCCGCCGGGGCGCGCGAGGACGGGTTCGACTGGTTCTGCGAGACGGTGTCCAGCGATGTGATGCCCGTCGTGCTCAACACCCCTCGTGCGGCCGACTTCCGCGCGAGCATCACGCACCTGGATCTCGGCGTGGTGCGGCTCTCCGCGGTCAGCTGTCCACCGGTGCTCTCGCGCCGCACCCCGGCCCACGTCCGGCGCGGCGATCCCGAGGACCTGCAGCTGGCGCTCGTCACGCGGGGCGGCGTCAGGATCTCGCAGCGGGGCAACGACTCGACGGTCGCGGGGGCACTCGTGCTCACGGACACCTCGCGACCGAGCCAGGGGGCGTGTGCGGGCGCGCGGACCGAGACGGTGGTCGTGCAGATTCCCCGTCGGGTCCTGGCACTGGGCTCGGACCGGGTCGACGGCCTCCTCGCGCGGGGCCTGGCCGCGGACACGGGGTCGGGAGCGATCCTCGCCGACTTCATGAAGTCGCTGCTCGCCCGTGGCCCGCACTGTCGCCCGGAGGAGCTGCGCGCGATGGGGTCCATCACCCTCGACCTGGCCACGGCGTTCCTCGCGCGGCAGCTCGGCGACCCCGGGCAGGCACCCGCCGAGGCCCGGGCGCGGGAGACGCTGCAGCGGATCCACCGCTTCGTCGAGAACAACCTCGGCGATCCGGACCTGACGCCCCGGGCGATCGCCGAACGGCACCACATGTCCCTGCGCCGCCTCCACGCCCTCTTCGGGGACCAGCCCCTGACCGTCTCGGCACACATCCGCCACCGCCGGCTGGAGCGGGCCCGCGCCGACCTCGCGCGCGCGGAACTGAGCGGCCGGCCCGTGCAGGTGATCGCGGCCCGCTGGGGGTTCTCCAGCGCCACCGCGTTCAGCCGGGCGTTCCGCGAAGCGTACGGGCTCACCCCGACCGAACACCGTGCGTGCTCCCTGGCTGCCTCCCCGGCCGTCCCACGACACGCAGAGCACAGGATCCGTGCACGCCACGCACACCATCGCGGTCTGCCCGGGCCTAGATTCCCCTCTGGAGATACCGCCCCAGGGTGAACGGATCCAGGGGGCGACGACCCCGCCTGGTGCCTGGCCGAGATCCTCTGACGAGGCGCACCGCGGATGACGGGCCTGGCGAGTACGGGGGTCTCGCCGCTCACACCCACCGCGCCTCAGGAGACCGAGGACCGACCCGCCTCCCCCGCGCGGGGGGTGGGGGGCGGTGCGCGCGCCCCGTTCGACCGGTGGGGCGTGCGGGCCGTGTTGCGACGGACGGGTCGC
>NZ_JBEXKC010000231.1:0-2498 GCF_040609475.1 Streptomyces sp. NPDC004667
GGCCCTCGTAGGCCGCCGCCCGGGCCAGGACCGCGGCGGTCAGCGCCGCCAGTTGCCCGGTGTCGGGCCGTCCCCGCACCAGACGCACGAGTTGGCCCTGCTGATGGGTGTCCACGGACTGCTCCTCGGGTCGTGACCTCCCGTCCGCGGCCGCCGCGGCGGGTCTGCGTGACTGCGCCCGCGGCCCCGCCCGGGGGCCGCGGCCCTCAGACGGGGGTGGGGGCCAGGGCGGCGAGCGTCCCGGCCAGGCCCTCGGCGGTGTGCGTGGCGTGGATCCGGGCCTCGGGCAGGATGCGGCGGACCAGCCCGCCGAGCACCTGGCCGGGGCCCACCTCCACAAACCGGTGGGTGCCCGAGGCGGCGAGCGTCCCGACGGCCTGGGTCCAGCGCACCGGGGTGGTGAGCTGGCTGCGCAGGGCGACGACGGCCTCGGTGGCGGTGGCCACCCATCCGCCGGTCACACCGGAGACGAGCGGCACGGCAGGATCGCGGAACTCCGTGGCGATCAGCGTCTCGGTGAACTCCGCCTCGGCCTCGCGCAGCAGGCTGGAGTGGAAGGGGCCGCCCGTGCGCAGCCAGGTCACCCGGGCCCCGGCCGCGCCGGCCGCCGCCGCGACGTGGGCCACCGCCTGCGCCTCCCCGGAGACCACGGTCTGGCGGGGTCCGTTGTCCCCGGCCACCTCCACCACGCGGGAGGTGGCCGCGCGGGCCTCGGCGCACAGTCGCGCCAGGTCCGCGCGGCCCGGACCGCTGACGGCGGCCGTGGAGCTGCCGATGCGGTCCCCGACAGTGGCGACGAGTTCGCTGCGCAGCCGGACGAGCCACAGCGCCTCCGTCCACTCCAGGACGCCCGCCGCCACCAGCGCCGCGTACTCGCCGAGGCTGTGCCCGACGACCGCGTCCGGCTCCACGCCCTCGCCGCGCAGCACCTCCAGTACGGCCAGGCTCGTCAGGAAGACGGCCGGCTGGGCCACCGCCGGGTCCTCGAACGCCCGGGCGGAGCCGCCCCGCAGGAGCTGCGAGAGCGGGATGCCGAGGATGTCGTCGGCGGTGCGGTAGTACGTGGCGGCGAGGTCCGGCCTCAGGGCGAGCAGCTCCGCTGCCGGACCGGCGTGGGCGGAGCCCTGTCCCGGGAAGACGAAGGCGGTGCGGGTCATCCGGTCACGTCCCTATCTGCGGTCGGCTGGCGTGGACCGCGGGGAGCGGTCCGGGGGCGGTGGCCCCGCAGACCGTGTGGTCGGCGGAGAGCCAGTGGTCGGGCACCCACCGGACGTCGACCACCGCGGGGACCGGCCCGGTCACGGCGACCGCCGCGGCGTGGGTGGTGTCGGCGGGGACGCCGACCATGGTCCAGCCGTCGGGGTGACGGTCCTGGTCGGTGCCGAGGTAGTCCTCGGCGGGCGAACGGCTCAACCCTGTCCCGATGCCCTTGAGGAATGCTTCCTTCCGGGTCCAGATCTGACCGAACAGCTGTCGCCGCTCCTCTCCGGACGCCGCCTCGGCGATCTCCAGCTGCTCGTCCGGGTGCAGGGCCCTGGAGCAGATGTCGACCGTCTCCGCGCCGGGCAGCTTCTCCACGTCGACGCCCAGCGGCACGGTGGCGACACCGACCATGGCCACTCCCCCGCTGTGCGAGAGGGAGTAGTGCAGGGGCGGCGGCGGGGGCGACAGGGCGGGACGTCCGTGCGGCTCTCCGCACCCGGGGCACGGTTCGCGCATGAAGCGGACGTCCTGGGGCGCGACGGCCGTGTACCGCCCGAGCAGGCGGCGCACCGCGATGTGCGCGGCGGCGTAGAGCAGGCCGTCCGACCTGCGGATGAAGGAGTCGGTGCGCTTGCGCTCCGCCTCGTCCAGGTCGTCGAGGGCCAGGGCTTCGGCGTCCGCCCCGCTGGGGCGGCGGATCAGCCACAGGTCGACGCGGTCGGCGGACAGGGTGAAGTCGGCGTGTGCGAGGTCCCGGTGGTTCACCACCGGGCGCGCGACCGGCAGAAGGGTCGTCGTCGTCATGCCGTCACCGCAGCCCCGTGCAGGTGGGCCTCGGGCCCGAGCTGGCCGGCGAGGCAGTCGATGAGTTCCTGCGCGCTGTTGGCCAGCAGCAGCCGCTGGAGGTTCACGTCGACGCCGAGGGTGGCCTCCATCCGGTACTGGAGCTCTATACCGGAGATCGAGCCGATCCCGAGGCAGCCCATGGGGCGGCCCGTGGTGTCGACGAGGTGCGGCTCGATCCCGAGGATGCGGCCGAGTTCCTCACGGACGTACTGCTCCAGGATCCGGGTGCGCTCGCGCAGCCCGGCCGTGGACAGGATCGCCATGTCGGGCCGGGTCATGTGGACCAGGCCGTTGTCTGTCTCGTATGTCTGTGACATGTGGAGTGTGTTCATAGTGCTTTCCGGGTCGGGACGGACGGGTGTCCCCGGCCGTCCGTGGTCGGGAGTGCCGGGTCGGGAAGACGAGGGGATCCCGGCACGGGAGGGTGACGGCCGCGCGCGGGCGCCAGC
>NZ_JBEXKC010000232.1:0-2442 GCF_040609475.1 Streptomyces sp. NPDC004667
CGTCACCGTCACCGTCACCGTCACCGTCACCGTCACCCAGGGTGACTCGTTCAGGTTCACCGAGGCCACCACCGGAAAGGGAGTCAAGCCCTTCAGCTAATCCACACCACCCCAGGGCGAGGAGATATCTGGCCGCCACCGGGGAACTTCCGCCGGCCGTCAGTGGGGAGAACTACTGGCCGCCTCTGGGGAGAACTACATGGCCGTTGACACAAGGTCACATGCGGCGAGCCGCTCTTCGCGCCACGGACGATCGAGGCAGAACAGCCCGAAGAACTCCGCCGGGCATGGCTCAACCAGCGCAGCAGCACTTGGGGCAAACTCGCCCGCCCAGACCGCATCCATCACTTCACGGCGCTACGCGGGCTCCTGCTCCAGCACGCCGAGCATCTCAGCCGAAAGATCGACAGCGGTCAGGCCGGCTCTTTCTCCGATTGCGGATAGCCGATCTCGGCGATGTCCTGGGCCAGGTCCGCCAAGTTGACCTCAGGGTTCAGCAGCGATACGAGTTCCTGGTTCAGCGGCCACAAGGCACGGACCTGGCTCACCGCCCCCAGGTCGACGGACACCTCGTAGTAGTCCTCAGCGAAGCGTTGAAACGCTTCCGGAGACCGGTCGACCAGGAGGCTGAACAGGCTCGTCGCCCCGTCAGGATCGACAGCACCCTCGGGAAAGTCGATCGTCCCGTGGTGCCACCGCTCATCCGCCGTTCCCCGCCACAAGCAGGCCGTCACGACAGGCACCCCCTCCTCATCGGTGAACGCCGGCTCCTCGACGAAGGCACTGAAGAGCTCGGGGACCTCGTCGATCACACCCGGCCAGGGCTCGCCATCGTTGCCGAAGGGGCTCATCGGCGATTCGTGGTCGAAGCCGCGCACATAGGCCCCGGCCGCCGAGAACACGATCGAGTACTCGTCCCCCGACCCGTTGCGCATCGAGGCCATCTCCTCGCCGTCGGCCCAACCGGCGTTGAAGGAGTAGTACCGGCCCTCCCAGTCCGGGCTCAGGATCGCATCGAGCATCGCCAGTGAACGGCACAGGTCTCGCAGGTCGGCAATGGCGGGGAGCTGGCGGGCCACGTCATAGACAGTCACGGGCTCATCCAACCCGATGCCACCGAGATCCAGACCGCCGCCAGGGTGGGGTGAGTACGTCGCCCGGTGCTGTCAGAGATCAGCAGCATCGATCCAGCAGATCGTCGCTACCAGGTGAAGGGCTTTGTCAGTGGCATCAGCTGCGAGCAGAGCCCAGTCCCGACACTCGGAGACGATCTGCGGCCACGACTTCTGTCGGTCGACATCCCAGTCGATACCCGGCCCCTGGCCACCGAAAGCCCCCTTGCCGTCCTTGATCCGCCAGACCTGGAAGTAGAGCACTGCCTGGTCATGAGCCGCGAGGTCCTCGATGACTTCGGCAAGGTGTGCTGTCGGCCATGCAGGATCCAACTGATCCACGTGACAACGCAGGGCAGAAGCTCTGAGCGGAAGCACGAGAGTGCGTTCACCAAGCTCAGTCAGTGCCCAGCGCAGAGCCACACCCTCGCTGTGATCAGGGGATTCACCGCGTTGCCGAAAGCTCTCGTATGCCTGGCGCAGATCCGGCACGGCATGCTGGATCCCGAGTTCGCCCAGGGACTCGGCTGCCCACTGCCGAACCACCGTGTTATCACTGCTCAACATGCCAATGAGAGCGTCTCCCGGGCGCGGATCTCCCAGGGCACTGAAGACCTCAATAGCGCACAGCTGTCCGAACGAGCCCAGGCCCGGCGCCGCTGCAATCAGCTGGTCCAGCACCTGCGGACCCATAGCGGTCAGGGCATGCTGCGCGTCCTCAGCCACCTCGCTCGAATCGGCGTCCAGCTCACCTACCCGCTGGGCAATCACGCTCTCCATGGTGGCAAGTCTGACCTGCAGACACCCACCACAGCTACGGAAAAACCTGTCCCGATCCGCCACGCCGCACGCGAACCCGTCACACGAGAGCCCAGCGACCGAGTTGATCACGCATGCCAGGCATCTCGAAAAGCTACTCGGCGCCATCGTGAGCCGCCCAGTTCCAAGATGCGTGGCCAGGTTCCAACCATCGTGTCCTGGCTCATCACCGCCCCGAGGTGAGCACCGTTGTGGCCCACTATGACGCTCAGTGGCCAAGTAGCGCGCTCAGTCACAGACGTACAGCCGGTGGTCGGCCAGGGCGCTCGCACAGAAAATCGAACACGTGTTTTAGTGGAGTGGTGAGACCACCGTTCCGCTTCCCCGAGGACCTGATCACCCTCCAAAGGGCATGGCAGCAGGCCTACGCCGAACTCGCCCAGGCCCCCGCCGGGGCCGGCACGACCGTACTGCGGCGCCGGCTTCTCGACCTGTCGGCGCGTCTGTGCACCCACCCCTGCTGGACCGCCCCCACCGGCCGGCGGGCCGGGACCGCCGACCTGCATCGCGC
>NZ_JBEXKC010000233.1:0-2376 GCF_040609475.1 Streptomyces sp. NPDC004667
ATCCGTCCACACGTCATCTCTGCACCCACGGGCGGGGCGGGGCCCTAGGAGCAGCCCCTCGCCGAGGACGCCTCCCCGGGCCGGCGGGCAGGCTCCGCCGAGGAGCGCGCCGCGGCCGCCCGCGCGGGCGTCTCCGTAGGCCTCCCGGACACGACGCGGCAGCCGCTGGTCGTCACCGCCGGCAGGGCGGGCGCGGAGGGCGCCGTACGCGACGTGGAGGCGGGCCGGACCACCGCCGAGGGCACCTACCTGGCGCCCTGGCTGTTCACCGCCCCGCTGCTCTCCCCCGGCGCGGGCCAGCTGGTTCCCCTGCGGTACGCGCCGAACGGCCCCGCCGCCGTGGAGTACCTGACGGCGCTCGGCGCCCGCCTGCCGGGCGAGCCGCCCACCGCTTCCGGGTACGAGGCCTGGCGCCTGGCGCGGGGCACCTCGGGCCCGGCGCCCGCCCGGCTGTACGCCACCGCCGTGCTCTACGTACCCGGCAGCGGCGGCTCCGGCGGCCACCACCACGAGGGGACGACGAGCTGGCTGCCCAGCGGAATGATCGTCCCGGTGGCGAACCTCGGCACGGCCTGACCCCTCCCCCGCCTGACCCCCTCCCCCTCCCCCCTCCCCCCTCCCCGTAGGAGCACGGACTCATGACGGAAACAGTCGCGCCGCCGGTCCGCACCGCGCGGACCGCCCGGCCCGCCGCCAAACGCCCCGAGGGGCAGTGGGCGCTGGGCGAGCGGGAACCGCTCAACGCCAACGAGGAGTTCAAGCAGGTCGAGGACCCGCTGCTGGTGCGCGAGCGCATCGAGCGGGTCTACTCCCGCGAGGGCTTCGCCTCCATCGACCCCGACGACCTGCGCGGCCGGATGCGCTGGTGGGGGCTGTACACGCAGCGCAAGCCCGGCATCGACGGCGGCAGGACCGGCTCCCTGGCCCCGGAGGAGCTGGAGGACGAGCACTTCATGATGCGGGTGCGCAGCGACGGCGGCACCCTCGACGCCGCCCAGCTGCGGGCGATCGCCGACATCTCGGTGCGCTTCGCCCGCAACACGGCGGACGTCACCGACCGGCAGAACATCCAGCTGCACTGGGTGCGGATCGAGGACGTGCCCGAGATCTGGCGGCGGCTGGAGGAGGTCGGCCTGTCGACGACGGAGGCCTGCGGGGACTGCCCGCGCGTCATCGTCGGCAGTCCGGTGGCCGGGGTGGGCGCGGACGAGGTCCTCGACGCGACCCCGGCCGTACGGGAGATCGCCGCCCGCTACATCGGCGACCCGTCGCTGTCGAACCTGCCGCGCAAGTACAAGTCGGCGGTGTCCTGGCTGCCGGACATCCCCTACGAGATCAACGACCTGGCCTTCCTGGGCGCGGTCCACCCGGAGCACGGGCCGGGCTTCGGCATGTGGGTGGGCGGCGGGCTGTCGACGGTGCCGGTCCTCGCGCAGCACGTCGGGGTGTGGGTGCCGCTCGACGAGGTTCCGGACGTGTGGGTGGCGGTGGCGCGGCTGTTCCGCGACTACGGCTACCGGCGGCTGCGCGGGCGGGCCCGGCTGAAGTTCCTGATCGCCGACTGGGGCGTGGAGCGGTTCCGCAAGGTCCTGGAGGAGGAGTACCTGGGCCGGCCCCTGCTCGACGGCCCGGCCCCCTCGCTCCCCCCGGTCCCGATCGACCACATCGGCGTGCACCCGCAGAACGACGGCCTGTCGTACGTGGGCGCGGCGCCGGTCGTCGGCCGCCTCTCGGGTACGCGGCTGGCCGCGCTGGCCGACCTGGCGCAGGCCCACGGCAGCGGCCGGGTCCGGCTGACCCCGTACCAGAAGCTGCTGGTCCTGGACGTGGCCGACCCGGAGCCCCTGGTCGCGGAGCTGGCGGAGATCGGCCTGCAGGCCCGCCCCTCGCCGTGGCGCCGGAACACGATGGCCTGCACGGGGATCGAGTACTGCAAGCTGGCGATCGTGGAGACGAAGGAACGGGCGGCGACCCTGGTCGCGGAGCTGGAGAAGCGCCTGGCGGGAGAGGACGTGGGCCTGACCGTCAACATCAACGGCTGCCCCAACTCCTGCGCCCGTACGCAAGTCGCCGACATCGGCCTCAAGGGCCAGCTGGTCGCCGACGAGGACGGCCGGCAGGTGGAGGGCTTCCAGGTACACCTGGGCGGCAGCCTGACCCTGGCGGCGGACCAGGAGGGCGGCTTCGGCAAGAAGCTCCGCGGCCTGAAGACGACGGCCGCGGACCTCCCGGACTACGTGGAACGCCTGACCCGCGCGTACCTGGCGGGGCGTACCGACGCCGCGGAGTCCTTCACCTCGTGGGTGACCCGCTGCGACGAATCCGCCCTGGCGTAACGCCGTTTGGCCGCGGCCCGGGGGGGGACCCTCCCGCCGG
>NZ_JBEXKC010000234.1:0-2348 GCF_040609475.1 Streptomyces sp. NPDC004667
GGATTGCCCGCAGGGCAATCCAGCCCCGCCGGCGATTGAGGCGCGGGCGCGGAGCGCCGTGTAGTGAGCCGCGCCGGCGACTGAGGCGGGAACGGCGGAAGGGCGGGTCGGGGTTACTTCTCGGTGACGCCCGCCGAGTCGAACGTGGCGACCTCGTGCATCGCACGCGCCGCACTCTGGACCAGCGGCAGCGCAAGGAGCGCGCCCGTGCCCTCGCCGAGGCGGAGGTCCAGGTCGACCAGGGGCCGCAGGCCGAGCTTGTTCAGGGCCGCCACGTGACCCGGCTCCGCGCTGCGGTGGCCCGCGATGCAGGCCGACAGGGACTCCGGGGCGATGGCGCGGGCCACGAGGGCGGCCGCGCCGGCGCTCACGCCGTCCAGGATGACCGGGGTGCGCAGGGAGGCCCCGCCCAGGAGGAGGCCGACGATCGCCGCGTGCTCCAGGCCGCCGATGGCCGCCAGGACGCCGATCGGGTCGGCCGGGTCGGGCTGGTGGAGTTCCAGGGCCCGGCGGACGACCTCGACCTTGCGGGCGTGGGTCTCGTCGTTGATGCCGGTGCCCCGGCCGGTGACCTCCGCGGGGTCGACGCCCGTGAAGACCGAGATCAGGGCCGCCGAGACCGTGGTGTTGGCGATGCCCATCTCACCCGTGAGCAGGGCCTTGTTGCCGGCGGCGACCAGGTCGCGGGCCGTCTCGATGCCGACCTCGATGGCCGCGATCGCTTCCTCGCGGGTCATGGCCGGGCCGGTGGAGAGGTCGGCCGTGCCGGGACGGACCTTGCGCGGCAGCAGGCCGGTGGTGGCGGGGAGGTCCCCGGCCACGCCGACGTCGATGACGCAGACCTCGGCGCCGACCTGGTTGGCGAAGGCGTTGCAGACCGCGCCGCCGCCGAGGAAGTTCGCCACCATCTGCGTGGTGACCTCCTGCGGCCAGGGGGTGACTCCCTGGGCGTGGACGCCGTGGTCGCCCGCGAAGATCGCGACGGCGGCCGGCTCCGGGATGGGCGGCGGGCAGACCCGGGAGAGGCCGGCCAGCTGGGCCGAGATGATCTCCAGCATGCCCAGGGCCCCGGCGGGCTTCGTCATGCGCTTCTGCCGCTCCCAGGCCTCGCCCAGCGCCTTGGCGTCGAGCGGGCGGATGCTGGCGACGGTCTCGGAGAGCAGGTCGTGCGGCTCCTCGCCGGGCAGCGCGCGGCGTCCGTACGTCTCCTCGTGGACGACCCAGGCCAGCGGGCGCCGCTGGGACCAGCCTGCCTGCGCCAGTTCGGGCTCGTCCGGGAACTCGTCGACGTAGCCGACGCACAGGTAGGCGACGACCTCCAGGTGCTCCGGCAGTCCGAGTGCGCGGACCATCTCGCGCTCGTCGAAGAAGCTGACCCAGCCCACGCCGAGACCTTCGGCGCGTGCGGCGAGCCAGAGGTTCTCGACCGCGAGGGCGGAGGAGTACGGGGCCATCTGCGGCTGGGTGTGCCGGCCGAGGGTGTGGCGGCCGCCGCGGGTGGGGTCGGCGGTGACGACGATGTTCACCGGGGTGTCGAGGATGGCCTCGATCTTGAGTTCCTTGAACTGCTTCGCCCGGCCCTTGGGCAGCGACTTGGCGTATGCCTCGCGCTGGCGCTGGGCGAGCTCGTGCATCGTCCGGCGGGTCTCGGCGGAGCGGATGACGACGAAGTCCCAGGGCTGCGAGTGGCCGACGCTGGGCGCGTGGTGGGCGGCCTCCAGGACGCGCAGCAGCACCTCGTGCGGGATGGGGTCGGTACGGAAGCCGTTGCGGATGTCGCGGCGCTCGCGCATGACGCGCAGGACGGCCTCGCGCTCGGCGTCGTCGTACCCGGGGGCGGGCTCGCCGACGGAGACGGCCTCGGGGGCGTCGGCGGCGG
Source organism: Streptomyces sp. NPDC004667 (assembly GCF_040609475.1). Classification (NCBI taxonomy): domain Bacteria; kingdom Bacillati; phylum Actinomycetota; class Actinomycetes; order Kitasatosporales; family Streptomycetaceae; genus Streptomyces; species Streptomyces sp. NPDC004667. The sequence continues at coordinate 1,880 of NZ_JBEXKC010000234.1, forward strand.
CGTCCGGGGCGGTGGCGTCCGCGGTGGCGTCCGGGGCGTCGGCCTCGGGGGCGGACGCGGCGACCGGTTCGACGGCTTCGGCCGGGGCGGCCTCCGCTTCGGCCGGGGCGGCGGCCTCCGCCTCGGGCTCCGCCGGCACGTCGGCCGGGGCGGCCGCCTCGACGGGGGCCTGAACCGTTTCTGCGGGGGCCTCCGCGACGGGCTCGGCGGCCGGGGTCACGGCGGCCTCCACGGCCTCCGGGGCCTCCGCGAGCACCGGCTCGGCCTCGGCGGGCGCCTGGGCGGCCTCGGTGGCCACGGGCTCGGCCGGGACCTCCACGGCGGCCACCGGCTCGGCCGGGACCTCGACGACGGCCGGCGCCTCGGGTGCCTCGGCCGTCAACCAGGACGGCGCCTCCAACGGTCTCACCGCCCCCAACGGCCCCTCGCAGCAGCGCGTCATCCGCGAGGCCCTGGCCCACGCGGGCCT
>NZ_JBEXKC010000235.1:0-2311 GCF_040609475.1 Streptomyces sp. NPDC004667
CCAGGTCCTCGGCATCGCGCCGTTCAACTTCCCGCTGAACCTGTGCGCCCACAAGGTGGCCCCGGCCATCGACGTCGGCACAGGACCACGCGGCGGGCGCGCTCGCAGACGAGGGACAGGCCGGAACGGCCGGTGGACAGGCCGGTGCCTATCCAGTGGACGGTGCCGGACGCCGGCGCCGCGGCGGGTGAGGGCGGGTCAGCGGACAAGGGGGGCCTCCTGGGCTTCGACTGCGGTCCGGTACGTGTGCAGGGCGCGGGCCCAGACGCCGTCCCACTCGGCCAGGCGCATCAGGTGCGGGGCGAGTTCGGCGGAGAAGGCGGTGCTGGCCTCGACGGGGAGGAGGGAGGGGAGGTTGTCGATGGCGATGAGGTCGAGGCGGGGGGCCTCGGCGCGCAGGGCGCGGACGGGCTCGGTCCAGGTGGTGGTCTCGTCGTAGACCGGCAGGACGTTGCAGTCGGAGGTGACGTCGCAGGTGACGTCGGAGAGGAGGGAGAGGCGGCGGGCGGGGTCGTCGAGGTCGGCCTTGGTCAGGAACGGCGGTACGGGGGTGGTGGTCAGGACGGTGTTGACCATCAGGTCGTGGCCGAGCAGCGCGGTCCGGTCCAGGGAGCGGGTCTCGGCGAGGTCCCAGCGGGTGGGTTCCAGTCCGGCCCGCACGAGGGCGTCGCAGGCGCCTCGGCCGCTGCGGCCGAGGGCTCCGACGACGAGTGCGGTGGTGGGGTCGCCGGCGGCGGCGCCGGAGGCGAGGAGGGCGTCGAGGGCGGGCCGGTCGGTGGGGCGCAGCGGGGTGGTGAGGGTGCCGCGGTGGTGCAGGACGGCGAGGGCGGCGCCGATGTAGCCGGCCCAGTAGCCGAAGGCGGCGACGCGGCGGCCGGCTTCGTCGGTGAGGTATTCCATGTCGAGCAGGGCGCCGCCGCCGGCGGTGAAGCGGGAGAGCAGTTCGGCGGCGCCGGACTGGCCCTTGTAGGCGTGGGCGAAGTAGATGTGGCGGTGGCGCAGGGCGGGGGCGGTGGGGCCTGCGGGGAGTTCCTTGAGGCCGAGGACGTAGGCGTCGGCGGGGGCCTCGGCGTCCCAGGAGGCGGTGGGGGCGGTGGCGCAGCCGGCGGCGGCGTAGTCGGCGAGGGGGAAGGCGCGCTGGTCCGACTCCTCGACGGTGATCCGGACCCCGGCCTCCACCAGGCGGCCGGCGTCGTGCGGGGTGAGGGGGGCGCGGCGCTCGGTGGGGCGGGCCTCGTGGCGCATCCAGAGGTGAGTGCTGTCCGACATGGTGCGTTTTGTCCTGTCTGAAGGCATAGGGGTGGGAGACCCCCGGCCTGATCGCGGTTGCGGGGGCGACGTCCTGGGAGTGCCTGCGCGCTAGAGGAGCGGGATCCGGGCGTTCGCCAGAGGGCGGTAGGCGGGGGTCGCTGTGGTGCTCCAGCCTGCCGTGCGCAGTTCGGTGACGACGGCGGTGGCGAGCGCCGCGGCGAGCGACTCCCCCGGGCAGCGGTGGGCCGCCGCGCCGAAGGTGAAGATCACGGGATTCACCCGTCCGGGGGACAGGGCGTGGGGGTCCGGGTTGACGGCGGGGTCCCGGTTGGCGGCGGCGAGCACCACGAGCAGCTGCTGCCCGGGCTCCACGGTGGAGCCCGCGTGGGTGAAGGCCCCGGCGGCGAAGCGGCGGGTGTTCTGGATCGGGGCGTCGTGGCGGACGACCTCGCGCACGAGCGCGCCCGTGTCGGGGGCTTCCGCGCCCCGGGCGAGGGCGACCAGGGTGTTGCCGATGAGCCCGGCCGTGGCGTCGTAGGTCTGGGAGAGGAAGCCGATCGCGTTGGAGAGCAGCGGGCCGAGGTCGACCAGGCCTTCCCGGTCGGCGGCCCGCACCAGCCCGGCGAGGAGTCCGTGCGCCCGGCCGGCGCCGTACCCCTCCCGGATCCCGGCACCGGACCCCGCCCCCGGCGCGCTGCCCGGCGCCGCCTCCGGGCCGGAAGCGGCGGCCGAGTCCAGTACCGGGCCGAGGAGTTCGCGCAGCCGGACGGCGGCCACCGCGGCCGCCTCCCGGTCCTCGGGGCCAGCGGTGGCGGGGATGCAGCGGACGAAGTCGGCGATCGCGCGGGCCGCCTCGCGGTCGGCGCCCCCGGTCAGCCCGGCGAGCACCGCGACCACCCGCGCCGGGACCCCGAACATCAGCTCCTCGTAGGGGACTTCGCCGCCCTCGGCGAGCGCCTCACGGGTGAACCGGGCCGCCAGTTCCGGCGGGGCCGGTCACGCGGCGTCCAGGGCGCACTCGGCCCAGATCACCTTCCCGCCGGTGGTGTAGCGGGTCCCC
>NZ_JBEXKC010000236.1:0-2275 GCF_040609475.1 Streptomyces sp. NPDC004667
CGCCGAGCACCGCCTCGATCAACCGGCGCTGTTCATCGGTCAGGTCGGGATCGCGTAACTCGATCACCTTGCCGTCGATGTGGACGGAGTAGACGAAGCCGTCGGCCACCGGGTGCCCCGCCGGCGGCGCTTCGGCGCTCAGCGCGCGTTCGGCCAGGCGCTCCAACTCGGCTCCGTCGGGTCGGCAGTGCGTGTCGGCGGACCCTGTGCGCTCCCTGCCGGCGAACCCGCCGGTCCGGGTGATGACGATCAGCATGGTGGGACCTCCTGGAGGAGTGCGCCCCCTCCCGTACGGGGGGGGCGAGGCTGCGCATCGAGTAGATCGACACCTCTCGCCTTCCCCCGAAACGCGCGGGTTTGCCTCCTGTACGCGGTGCCGGCTCAAGACGGCCGAAAACGGCCGTAACCCGCCGTGGCGTCCGGCACGCTACGGATCACGAGTACCCGGATCGGTCGCGTCGAGGGCAGGACCTGCGGTCGGCGGCCGGGCGGGCCTGGCCGCTCCGACGGTGGATTGCGCGCGGGCTCGTCGGGGGGGCGGTGAGAGCATCGGCGAGCCGGGCGAACCGATGCGCTGCCGGTCGGTCCGGCATCCCGCCCGGCGTGCCGAGTCCACCCGGACACTCGGCCGGCGGGCGTCACCTCGGATGCCGGGCACGCCGGGGTGTCGTCATGGGCTCTGGGCGGGGAGGACCACCGGCTCGTCCCGCTTCTCGGCCTCACCCGCCGGGCCTTGCATCTCCAGCCGGCTCGGTCGGGAGCGCAGGACCGGGCCCCAGGGGACCAACGCCTTCGCTGTAACCTGCGCGGACAACCCTGCCCCGACCAGTCGGTCCACGGTCGCCTCGGCCCCGCACATGCCGGAGTCCACCATCAGCAGAACACCGCCGGGGCGCGGCAGAGGAGCAGGGGCGTTCACGCGCGCCGATACGACGGCCGGCCAGGAGACGTCGACCGGCGTGACCGTGGCAGAGCGACAGCGCAGCTGGGTGCGACGGGCGACGCCGTGCCCCTCCGCGTCGTGATCAGTCCTCGCGAGGCACTCGGACGGCCGTGACCTGCGTGTCGACCGCGTCCGGCACGACCATCCCGGCCTCGACTCCTGTTCGCAGGTAACGCAGGACATCCTTGGTGAGGCGCTCGCCGGGCAGGGCTGCCGGGATACCGCGACAAGCACCTCGGCGACTCGTCCAGGCAGCGCTCCAGGTAGGCCTTCTCGCGGGTGTAGGCGGCGCCCGGCCAGCGGGGGGGGGTGGGCCAGGACTCGTCGCCGGGGCGTGCCGACGTCCCCACGCCCCGGCGCACCGGGGCGGCCTTCGCCCGGGGCCCGGCGGATGCACAATGGCCCGGTGAGGCGAGGTGACGATGGCTGAACGCATGGTTGACGTGGATGGTGTCGAACTGTGCACCGAGACCTTCGGAGACCGGTCGGACCCTCCGGTCCTGCTCATCATGGGCACCGGCGCTTCGATGCTCTGGTGGGAGGAGGGCTTCTGCCGGATGCTCGCCGAGGGCGGGCGGTTCGTGATCCGCTACGACCACCGCGACACCGGTCGATCGGTCACCTGCGAGCGCGGCACCTTCGGATACACCGGCGCGGATCTGGCCGGCGACGCCGTCGGTGTGCTCGACGCCTATGGGATCCCGGCCGCACACGTGGTGGGCGTCTCCGCCGGTGGGGCGCTCGCCCAGCTGATCGCACTCGACCGCCCCGACCGGATCCTCTCGCTCGTTCTGATCAGCACATCCCGCGCCTTGCCCGGCGACCGGGAGCTGCCCCCGCCGACCGGGGAATTCATGCGCTTCGTATCGTCCGCGGAGGCCGATTGGTCGCACACCGCCTCGGTGATCGATTACCTGGTCGAGTACGCGCGCGTGCTCGCGGGAAGCCGGCGCCGGTTCGACGAGACCGCCGTCCGCGACCTCGTCCGTCGGGACGTCGAGCGTGCACACCACTTCGCCGCGGTGCGGAACCACGACTCACTGCCCGAGGGCGAGCGACCGCGGCGGCCCTTGTCGTCGATCTCCGTGCCCACGCTGGTGATCCACGGGACGGCGGACCCGATGTTTCCCTTCGGGCACGGCGAGGCGCTCGCCGAAGCGATCCCCGGCGCCGGGCTGTTGGCGCTGGAAGGTGCGGGCCACGGGGTCGACCGGGCCGACTGGGAGACGATCGTCCGTGCGGTCATCGCGCACACCGCTGTGGACGGCCCTGTCCGCGCGCCTCGCCGGAACGCGGGTCCGCGACGCACGGATGTGGGGTGCGACCCGGACA
>NZ_JBEXKC010000237.1:0-2272 GCF_040609475.1 Streptomyces sp. NPDC004667
CCCGCCGCCGACCGCCCGCCGCCGACCGCCCGCCGCCGACCGCCCGCCGCCGACCGCCCGCCGCCGACCGCGGGACGCCACCCGCTCAGACCGAAGTGAGGTCCTGGACCAGTCGCGTCATGAGCGGGGACGGATCCACCTCCAGCTCACGCCGCAGCAGCCGCTGGTACTCCTTGTAGCGCTTCACCGCGCAGGCCGTGTTGCCCTCCGCGATGTGGATCTCGATGAGGATGCGGTGCGCCGTTTCCCGGATCGGGTCGATCTCGGTGGCCGTCAGCGCCGTCTGCAAGGCCGCCAGGTACTCCCCGTCCCGCCGCAGCCGCTGTGCCAGGCTCTCCAGGGCGTGGAGCCGCACATGGTCCCAGCGTTCCCGCTCCAGGACGAGCCACTCGTCCGGCCAGCGCGGCAGCAGCTCCTTCCCGAGCATGGCCGAAAGCGCCTCCGCGTGGGCGGGAGGCAGGCCGTCGCCCGTCGCGTCCTGGGCCGCCCGCCACCGCGCGCCGTGCAGGTCCACGTTCACCAGCGGCGCGAGCAGCAGCCGGTGGTCCACGCACTCCACCATGGGCAGGGGAGCCGTGCGCCGCGCGTGGCACAGGGCGGTCCTGAGGTTCGCTGACGCCCTGCTCGGGCTGCAGTCGGGCCACAGTCGCTCGGCTGCCGCACCCCGGTACACACCGGCCGTGTGCAGGGCGAGCAGCGCCAACAGGCGCTGTGTCCCGGAAGGGAGGGGGATGCGGCATCCGGCGTACGAGAGCTCGAAGGCTCCGAGCAGTTCAAGGTCTACGCCGTTCGAAGACACATCCCTCACTCTGCAACCGGCAGGTGGACCACGCATCCGCACCCACCCCTTCAGCAGCCCCCACAACCGCCCCGATGCCCCGGTCCCGCGCCGCCCGCCCGATTTCCGCGGAGCTCCGGGCACGCCGCAGTCACAGGTCTGACCGGCGTACAGACGCTCCCGCAATGGTCCGGAAACGCTCCGAAGACGCCGTGACGACGACGTTTGGACATTACGGGTGACGGACCGGGGACGAGGCCCTCCGACGCTCGTACTCGGCATGACTTTCGGTACGCGGTGCCCACGGGCACGGAAAGCAGGTCCGATATGAGGCCTCGGGACGTCCTGGGGGACCTCGGCGCACGGCCGGACGCACCGTTCGGGGACCCGCGCGTCTGCGTGGCCCTGCTCGACGGCCCCGTCGACCTGTCCCACCCCTGCTTCGCAGGCGCGGACCTCACGAGGCTGGACACCCTGGTCCAGGAGCCCGCCGGTCAGGGGCCGATGTCCCGGCACGGTACGCACGTCGCCGGCCTGATCTTCGGCGGCCCCGGCACTTCCGTCGACGGACTCGCCCCGCGCTGCCGCGGCCTGCTCCTGCCGGTCTTCCGCGACGACGGCAACGGCCGGGTGCCGCAGCTCGACCTGGCCCGCGCCATCGAACGGGCCGTCGAGGAGGGCGCGCACGTCATCAACATCAGCGGCGGCGAACGCGCCCCCGACGGACAGGCCGACCCCCTCCTCGACCGCGCCCTGCGGCTCTGCGAGGACCGCGGAGTCCTGGTCGTGTCCGCCGCCGGAAACGACGGGGCCGACACCGTCCAGGTACCGGCCGCCGTACCCTCCGTCCTGGCCGTCGGCGCCGCCGCCGCCGACGGTCGGCCGCTGGACATCAGCAACTGGGGTGCCGCCTACCGCACCCACGGAATCCTCGCCCCCGGGCAGGACATCGAGAGCGCCGCACCCGGCGGCGGCCTCGCCTCCCTGACGGGAAGCAGCTTCGCCACCCCCCTCGTGACCGGCACCGCGGCGCTGCTCGTCGCGGCCCAGCTGGCCGACGGCGGGGCGGCTGACCCGAAGGCCGCCGGGCAGGCGCTGATCGCGACGGCGACGGCCCCCGGCGACTGCGCCGACCCCGGGGCCCCGGCCTGCAGGCGCGGGCTCGGCGGCAGCCTCGACACCCCCCGGGCGTACGCCCTCATCACCACCAGGAAAGAGGAGACACCCGTGACCACTCCCGCTTCCGCTTCCGCTTCCGCTCCCGTTCCCGCTTCCGTTCCCGCTCTTGCTCCCGTTGCCCCTCCGGCTGCGCAGGGGGCTCCCGCGCCACCGGCCGTCGCCCCCGCCTCGTACGAGGCCCCGGCCGCCGCGCCCGCGGCCCCCGCCGCCGTACCGGTCGCCGCATCGGCGCCGGTCGCCGCCGGTGTCACAGCCGACGGCGGCGCACTTCCCCCGCCGCCGGCCGCCCCGCCCCAGCCGGCCGCCCCGCCCCAG
>NZ_JBEXKC010000238.1:0-2271 GCF_040609475.1 Streptomyces sp. NPDC004667
GCCCCGCCCGGCCGGGCCCCGTAGCCAGGCCCGGTACCGCACGGCCGGGCCCCGCCCAGCCCGGCCCCGTAACCGCCCGGCCCCGTACCGCCCGCGGCTTCCCCGCCGTACCCGACCACGGCGCCCCTGCCCCGTCCCCGTACCGCCCCGGCCTCCCGCCGGGGTGGTACGGGGGCGGGGCACCGTCGTGACCACCATCCGGCCGAGAGGGCCGGGAAAGGGATACACCATGAACGTCCACAAGGGACTGATCCTCGACGAGACCGCCAAGTTCCACCTGGACGCGCAGGACGAGCGGCCCTTCGTCCCGGGCACCACCGAGATCTGGCCGGCCGGGGCCGTGCTGGACGAGCGGGACCGTACGGCGCTGGTCGAGGCGGCGCTGGAGATGCGGATCGCCGCCGGACCCAGTTCGCGGCGGTTCGAGTCGCGCTTCGCCCGCAAGCTGGGGCGGCGCAAGGCGCACCTGACCAACTCGGGTTCCTCGGCGAACCTGCTGGCCATGACCGCCTTCACCTCGCACCTGCTGGAGGACCGGCGGCTGCGGCGCGGCGACGAGGTGATCACGGTGGCCGCCGGGTTCCCGACGACCGTCAACCCGATCATCCAGAACGGGCTCGTCCCGGTCTTCGTCGACGTCGAGCTCGGCACGTACAACACCACCGCCGAGCGGGTGGCCCGGGCCATCGGACCCAAGACCCGCGCCATCATGATCGCCCACGCCCTCGGCAACCCCTTCGAGGTCGCGGAGATCGCACAACTCGCCCAGGAACACGACCTGTTCCTCATCGAGGACAACTGCGACGCCGTCGGCTCCACCTACGACGGACAGCTGACGGGCACCTTCGGTGACATCACCACCGTGAGCTTCTACCCGGCGCACCACCTCACGATGGGCGAGGGAGGCTGCGTGCTGACCTCGAACCTGGCCCTCGCGCGGATCGTGGAGTCCCTGCGCGACTGGGGCCGGGACTGCTGGTGCGAGCCGGGCGAGACCAACAAGTGCCTCAAGCGCTTCGACTACCAGATGGGGACCCTCCCGGAGGGGTACGACCACAAGTACATCTTCTCCCACGTGGGGTACAACCTGAAGGCCACCGACATCCAGGCGGCCCTCGGCCTGACCCAGCTCGACAAGCTGGACGACTTCTGCGACGCCCGGCGCCGCAACTGGCGACGGCTGCGCGACGGCCTCGACGGCCTGCCGTACCTGATCCTGCCCGAGGCCACCCCGCGCAGCGACCCGAGCTGGTTCGGGTTCGCTCTCACCGTGGACCCGCAGGCGCCCTACACCCGGGCCGCCCTCGTGGACTTCCTGGAGGGGCGGAAGATCGGCACCCGGCGGCTGTTCGCGGGCAACCTCACCCGCCACCCCGCCTACATCGGTGAGCCCCACCGCATCGTCGGCGACCTCACCAACAGCGACATCATCACCGACCAGACCTTCTGGATCGGCGTGTACCCGGCTCTGACCGACGAGATGCTCGACTACGTCATCGCCTCCGTCAAGGAGTTCGTCGGCGGCCGGTCCTGACCGCCGACGCGGCCGTGGTCCCGCGCCGATCCGCCCGCATCCCGCCCGAGACGTCCTTCACCAGGAGCGGACCTTGCCCACGCAACCCGACGACATCGCGGACCTGCGCGCCCAGGTGGGGCTCATGCGCGACCGCATCGAGCTCCGGGAACTCTTCGACCGCTACGTCCTCGCCCTCGACGCGCTCGGCGGAGCCGGCCACGACGAGGCCGCCTTCGCCGAACTCTGCACCGAGGACGCCACCTTCCTCTTCCCCATCGGCGGCTGCCGGGGCGTCGAGGGCTTCACCGCCTTCCAACGGGAGGCCAGGGAGCGCTGGGCCCGGACCCACCACCTCAGCACCAACCACTCCGTCACCCTCGACGGGGACGGAGACGGGGCCGCGCTGCGCGTCCACCTGATCGCCACCCACGTCCACCACGCGGACCCGGAGTCCTCCCGGCCCTTCGAAGTGGGCGGCTACTACGACGCCCGGGCCGTACGCACGGCGGACGGCTGGCGGCTGAGCGAGGTCGCCTTCCACGTCGTGTGGTCCTACGGCGACCCCCTGCCCGAGTTCGCCGGGGCCCGGCGGTGAGCGCCCGGTGAACGCCGTCCGGATCGCCGGATACCTCGTCCCCGCGTACGCGCCCGCCCGCGAGCGGGGTCTGCCGCACGAGGGCTCCGGGCGGGTGCGGGCGAGCCCTTCATCGTTCCGGAGAAGGCCGCCAACAAGGCCGGCGGCCTGGAGTTCGTCC
>NZ_JBEXKC010000239.1:0-2249 GCF_040609475.1 Streptomyces sp. NPDC004667
CGCCCCGCCGCACGGGGCGGCCCGGTCCCTGAGGGCGCCTCCGTACCGCACGGCAGGGCCGGGGTGTCCATCAGCCGTTGAGGTTGTGCATGTACTCCGCGGCGTAGCGGTCGCCGGAGGCGATGCCGCGGGGGGCGACGGCTTCGATCGCGGCGATGTCCTCATCGGTGATCGTCACGCCGGTGGCGGCGATGTTCTCCTCCAGATAGCCGCGCCGCTTGGTCCCCGGGATCGGCACCGCGCCCCGGCGGAGCACCCAGGCGAGGGCCAGCTGGGAGGGGGTGACCTTCTTGGCCTCCGCGAGGCGCCGGACGGCGTCGACGACCGCGAGGTTGCGGGCGAAGTTCTCCCCCTGGAAGCGGGGGTCCGTCCGGCGGAAGTCGTCCTCGGCGAAGTCGTCGGGGCTGGTGATGGCGCCGGACAGGAAGCCGCGGCCCAGCGGGGAGTAGGCGACCAGGCCGATGCCGAGCTCGTCCAGGGTGGCCTGCACGCCGTTGTCCTCCAGGCCCCGCTCGAACAGGGAGTACTCGGTCTGCACGGCCGTCAGGGGGTGGACGGCGTGCGCGCGCCGGATGGTGGCCGCGGCGGCCTCGCTGATGCCGAGGTAGCGGACCTTGCCCGCGGTGACGAGCTCCGCCATGGCGCCGATGCTCTCCTCGATGGGCACGTCCGGGTCGACGCGGTGCAGGTAGTACAGATCGATGTGGTCGGTGCCCAGGTGGCGCAGCGAGCGGTCGGCGGCACGGTGGATGTAGGAGCGGCTGCCGTTGTGGCCGCGGACGGCGCCGTCGTCGTCGATCTCGATGCCGGTCTTGGTGGCGATGACCACCTGGTCGCGGCGACCGGCGACGGCCTTGCCGACCAGCTGCTCGTTGACGAAGGGGCCGTAGCCCTCGGCAGTGTCCAGCAGGGTGACGCCCAGCTCCAGCGCCCGGTCGATGGTGGCGAGCGATTCGGTTTCGTCGGTGGCCCCGTAGAAGGCGCTCATGCCCATGCAGCCGAGGCCTTCGGCGCCGACCTGCAGCCCCTGGGAGCCGAGTGCGCGCAGTTCCATGGTGTTCTCCTTGAGGGGGAAGTGACTGGTCCGGCCAGGAAGTAACTAACTGGTTATCTACACGATGCACGAGCCTTGGCCTCCATGTCAATAACCAGATAGTTACTTGCTAGCCTGGGGCTCATGGCACGTGATTCCAGCGCAACGAAGGCCCGTATCCTCGCGGCCGCCTTCGACGAGTTCGCCGAGTACGGTATCGCCGGGGCCCGGGTCGACCGCATCGCCGACACGGCCGGGGCGAACAAGCGGATGATCTACGTCTACTACGGCAACAAGGAAGGCCTGTTCGACCAGGTGCTCCTGCAGGCCGTGGAGCAGGGCGCGGAATCGGTCCCCTTCGACGCGCGGAACCTGCCCCGCTACGCCGGCGCCATTTTCGACCACCTCACGGCCGACCCGCGGCTCGTGCGGCTGGTGATGTGGAAGCGACTGGAGCGCCCGGAGGCCACCGCCCTGGAGGCGGAGGCGTACGCACGCAAGGCGGCTTCCCTGGCCGCTGCGCAGCGCGACGGGCGGGTCGACCCCACACACGACCCGGCCGACCTGCTCATCCTGGTCCTGGGCCTGGCCCAGGCCTGGTACACCACGACCGGTGGTGGCGGGAGCGCCGAAGAGCACCGCTCCGGCCATCGTGCGGCCGTGGTCGACGCCGTTGCCCGTCTGGTCGAGGTCCGCGACCCCGCCCCGCGGAACCCGGCCGACTGACACGCCTGCTCCCCTCCCGGGCGGGGAGCCGACGCCCTCGGGGCGTGATCGCGGCGGCCGACGGGGAACAGGCGATGGTATGCCGCACGTCGCACGTCCTCCCGCCCCTCCCCTCCGCCGCCGCCTCCTGCGTCAGCTGCTGTCCAGGCGGCGGGACCCCGTGGTCGTGCAGAGCGTACGGTCCACCGGCGCCGCGGTGGTGTCGTACGTCATCGCGCTCCGGCTCAGCGACGAGCCCGCTCCGCTGACGGCCCCGCTCACGGCCCTCCTGGTGGTCCAGGTCACCCTGTACTCCACGCTCACGACCGGGGTGCGCCGGGTGAACTCGGTCGTGGCCGGGGTCCTGGTCGCGATCGGGTTCAGTGCGCTCGTGGGCCTGACCTGGTGGAGCCTCGGGCTCGTCATCCTGGCCTCACTGGTGGTCGGGCACCTGGTCCGGGTCGACGAGTTCGTCCCGGAGGTGGCCATCAGCGCGATGCTGGTCCTCGGC
>NZ_JBEXKC010000240.1:0-2237 GCF_040609475.1 Streptomyces sp. NPDC004667
GCCCTCCCACCCCCTCGCGCCCGCCCCCGACCCCCCCCCCCCGGCCCCCCCCCCCGCCGTAGGTTCGTGGCACCCGGTCCGGAGCCTCCGCGGCCCCGGACCGGGGCCGTCAGTGGGCGCCGGCCAGGTCGACGGAGTCGAGGGCGGCGGCGTGCGCGTCCATGCGCTCGGCGGCGAGGATCGCGGCGGCGGTGTCGGCGCGGGACGCGGCGACGAGGAGGGCGCGGGCGGCGAGGTCGTGGGCGCGCCGGTGCAGCACCGCCGGGTCCTCGTCGGAGGCCCCCGCTGCGCGGGCCGGGCGGGCCCCGCGCAGCCGGGTCACCTGGGCGGCGATCTGCTCGGCGGCTTCGTCGAGCGCGAGCTCGTCGGTCAGGGTGAGCAGGGCCGACAGGTGTCCGGCGAGCTGGATGTCCAGCTCCTCGCCACGGCTGCGGCGCGGGTAGTCGGATGTGCCGTGGTGGCCGCCCTCGCGATGGTGGACGACCGGCTTCGTGCGGATCGGCTCGTACATGAGGAGGCCTCCTGCTGGGTCAGGAGACCATCCTACATTGGAACCGGTCTAAAGTTGAGTTGAATCCTGATGGAGTACGGCTGGAGCGGCCCCGCACGAGGGCCGCTCCAGGCGGACCCCGCCCGCTCACGGCTGGCTGTAGCCGTCCAGGAAGTTGCCGATCCGGGTGACCGCGTCCGCGAGGTCCTTCGCGTTGGGCAGCGTCACGATGCGGAAGTGATCGGGCTCGGGCCAGTTGAAGCCCGTACCGTGCACGACCATGATCTTTTCGGATCGCAGCAGGTCGAGGACCATCTGCCGGTCGTCCTTGATCTTGTAGACGGACGGGTCGAGCCGCGGGAAGGCGTACAGCGCACCCTTCGGCTTCACGCAGGTGACGCCCGGGATCTGGGTGAGCAGGTCGTACGCGACGTTGCGCTGCTCCAGGATCCGGCCGCCCGGCAGGACCAGGTCGTTGATCGACTGCCGGCCGCCGAGGGCGGTGGCGACGGCGTGCTGGGAGGGCATGTTCGCGCACAGGCGCATGTTGGCGAGGATCGTCAGACCCTCGATGTACGAGGCGGCGTGCTTCTTGGGGCCGCAGACGGCCATCCAGCCGGCCCGGTAGCCCGCGACGCGGTAGTTCTTCGACAGGCCGTTGAAAGTCAGCGTCAGCAGGTCGGGGGCGATCGCGGCGGTGTTGGTGTGGGTGGTGCCGTCGTAGAGGATCCGGTCGTAGATCTCGTCGGAGCAGACGACCAGGTTGTGGCGGCGCGCGATGTCCGTCAGCCCGCGGAGCATCTCGTCGTCGTAGACGGCGCCGGTCGGGTTGTTCGGGTTGATGATCACGATGGCGCGGGTGCGGTCGGTGATCTTGCGCTCGATGTCGGCGAGGTCGGGCATCCAGTCGGACTGCTCGTCGCACCGGTAGTGCACGGCGGTACCGCCGGCCAGGCTCACGGAGGCGGTCCACAGCGGGTAGTCCGGGGCCGGGACCAGCACCTCGTCGCCGTCGTCGAGCAGCGCCTGCATCGACATCTGGATCAGCTCGGAGACGCCGTTGCCGAGGTAGATGTCCTCGACGTCCAGGTCGATGCCCTTGGTCTGGTAGTGCTGCATGACCGCGCGGCGCGCCGACAGCAGCCCCTTCGCGTCCCCGTAGCCGTGGGCGTTGCCCAGGTTGCGGAGCATGTCCTCAAGGATCTCCGGCGGGCACTCGAAGCCGAAGGCCGCGGGGTTGCCGGTGTTGAGCTTGAGGATGCGATGACCTGCAGCTTCGAGCCGCATCGCCTCTTCGAGGACGGGGCCGCGGATCTCGTAGCAGACATTGGCGAGTTTCGTTGACTGGATCACCTGCATGACGGGAGCTTACGGCCCCCCGCAGCCGCCCGCTTGGCCATTTCGGCCGAACGTGGTGTAGGGAAATGTCCCGTTTCGCGCGATGGGTGGGTGGCGACCCCGTCCACCCTTTGAAACGGCGGCCCGCCGCCACCGTGACCTGCGGAATGAGTGGGGACCGGTCGGGGCGGCGGGGGTGTTGCGCTCGTCACTTGGGGGGTGGGGTCGGGGTGGGGTCGGGGGTGGGCGGCACACCCTCGATCCGGATCGGGGGAGGGCTGGGGGCGTCCCGCCAGTCCACTGTCCTTCCGTGGCGGGCCGGTCCCTCAAGGGCGCTCCTTCGTCGCGTCGCTTCGCGATGGCCTTCGGCCACCCTTGACCGACCGTCCCGCCACGGAATGCCAAAGAC
>NZ_JBEXKC010000241.1:0-2215 GCF_040609475.1 Streptomyces sp. NPDC004667
CCCCCGTGCGGCGCCGGGGCGACCACCACCGACCGGACCCCGCGCGGGATCCACGCCCCCGCCGTACCGGCCGCCGCGCACAGGGCGGCCAGCTCCTCGCGCAGCGCCGCCACGAACACCTCCCCGCCCCCCGCGAACACCTCGCCGCCGCCCGCCCACTCCACGACCAGCCGCTCGATGTGCACCTCCACCCTCACGACGACACCCCCTCACGATGTACGACGGCCGGATCCGGCCAGGCGAAGTCCCGCTCCCGCACGGGCTGCTGGAGCTTGTGGAACTCCTCCCGCGCCGCGCGCAGGACGAGCGGCATGGTGATCCGGCCCCCGTCCGCCGCGGCGAGGAAGGCCGAGTTGAGCGCGATGGTGCGGGCCGTCGCCCCGCTCACGTCGAGCCGCGCGAGCCGCTCGTAGTCCAGGCCGTCACGGCCCGGCGCGTGCTCCGGGAAGGCCCTGCGCCAGATCTCCCGGCGCTGCGCCACGTCCGGGAACGGGAACTCGACGACGAAGCGGAGCCTGCGCACGAGCGCGGCGTCGAGCGCCGCCCGCATGTTGGTCGCCATGATCGTGAGCCCCCGGTGCGACTCCAGCCGCTGGAGCAGGTAGTCGACCTGGACGTTCGCGTACCGGTCGTGGGCGTCCTTCACCTCGCTGCGCGTGCCCAGCAGCGACTCCGCCTCGTCCAGGAACAGCACCGCACCGCCCGCCTCGGCCGCGTCGAACAGCCGGCGCAGGTTCTTCTCCGTCTCGCCGATGTACTTGCTCATCACGGCCGACAGGTCCGTGCGGTACAGATCGAGGCCCAGCTCCGCGGCCAGCACCTCGGCCGCCATCGTCTTGCCCGTGCCGCTGGGGCCGGTGAACAGCGCGGTCACCCCGAGCCCGCGGGTGCGCCGTTCGCCGAAACCCCAGGTGTCGTAGACCGTTTCCTGCCGTGCCACCTGGTCGGCGATCCGCCGCAGCTGCGCACCGGCCCGTTCGGGCAGTACGAGGTCGTCCCAGCGGGCCTCCGGGCGCAACCTCTGCGCCAGACCGTCGAGGCGGGGCCGGCCGCGGTCCAGGCAGGCCCGCCAGGCCCGGTCGGCGCCGTTCGCCGCGGCCACCTCCGCGATCTCGGGCAGGTCCAGGGCGAACTGCCGCGCGAGGAGGTCGACGGGGACGGAGCGGGCCGCCGGACCGAGCACGTCCCGCCAGGCCGCGGCGCGCTCGCGCGGGGTGGGCGGGGCGACGTCCACGATCAGGGCGGCGCGCCCGAGGCCGGCGGCCGCGTCCCGGGAACTGAAGAACGCCGGGGCCCCGGTCCGCGCGAGGAAGCGCCCGACGGCAGACGGGTCGTACCCGCCGTGGGCGTCGTCGTCCGCGTCCAGGTACAGCGCGACGGGGGTCAGGGCGGCCTCGCGCTCCCACAGCCGTGCCAGCCGGTCGGCGTCCGCCGCCCGCCCGGGCAGCAGCGCGACCGGCAGCCGGTACGCCGTCAGCCCCCGGGAGGCGGCCGCGCCGGCGGCGACCAGCCGCTTGCTGCCCGGCTGCCCGCCGACCAGGTGCACGACCGGCGCCGGGGACAGCTCCCAGGCGTCCGCGCACCGGTCGGCGGCGGCCCGTTGGGAGGCGGGCAGCGCGGCGGGCGACTCGGACGGGAGCGGGGTGACCAGGACGCGCAGCCGTTCGTCGAGGTGGTCCAGGCCCTTGACGTGGTCGACGATCCGTTCGTCGGCGCGGACCGGGCTGGTCACCAGCGCGGAGCCGGCCACGTGACTGATCTCCACGAGCCCCCAGTACCGCAGCGGGCCGTGCGCGGACAGCGCCTCCCACGAGGGACCGGGCAGGACCGCGAGCGCCAGCCCGAAGGTGGGGAAGGCCATCGCCCCCACCCCGTGCGCGGCCGCGAACAGCGCACCCGTCGAGGGGGACAACTCCTCGGCGAGGCACATCAGCAGCACGTCGCGCTCGAAGCGGCTCAGACCGAGGCGGCGGGCGAGCGCCACCAGGGGCGGGGCCGGCACCGCTGCCTCCGCCTCCGCGATCCGCGCCTCGGCGGCCACCAGCTCCCGGACGCTGACGCCCCCGGCCGGGCCGGGCCGGAGGGCGGGCTCCGGACGGTCGGCATCCGTACGCTCCCCGGCGGTGCGCGGCGGCCCGGCCGCGCGGCCGCGGCGCCAGCGGGGCGGCCCGGGGCGCATCCGCGGGGCCACCGGGTAGGGGGCCGTTCCGAGGGG
>NZ_JBEXKC010000242.1:0-2214 GCF_040609475.1 Streptomyces sp. NPDC004667
TGGGGGGGGGGTGTCAAGGGCGCTCCCTGCGGTCGCGTCGCTTCGCGATGGCCTTCGGCCACCCTTGACAGCCCGTCCCGCCACGGAATGCCAAAGACTGTCGGGAAACCCCCAAAAGAACGGTCACGGGGGAAGTGAGGGAGGGGCGGGCGGCTCAGGGATGTGCGAGCCCTTTCCCGCCCATCCTCCAGTCCGCCCCCATAAGCGCCTCGGCCCCAAGCCCGGGCCGTGCCAGACCGCACGAAACGGCGACCGGATCGTCCAGCCACGCCCCCGGGACGGCAGACGCGCCGGATCGCTACGCGCTTCGCACGGCTTGGCGTCCGGCGGCCGTCTGGGGCTGGACATAAGCCGCCCACGGTCCAGGGGCTCGATCTCTCACGCGAGCGCGGGTTGTCTGTCCCAGCGAGCACGGACCGTTTGTCGCTTTTGGGATGCTGGACGGGCTCTCGATGACGGCCGGTGCTGCCTGCCGGACTGTGAGGACGACTTTGTCGTCGTCAGAGTCCGGTGGAGCTCTGGTGGGCGGTTTTGTAGAGGAGTTTGGCGGCTGTCGCCGCTCCGTCGGCTTGGAACGCGGCGGCCACTGCGGTGGCTCGGGCGCTGGTCTCGGGGGTGAGGGCGGTCTTGAGTGCGGCGGACAGGGACTCGACCGTCGGGGTCGGGCCGTCGTGGGCCGCGCCGATGCCCAGGTCGGCCACGCGGCCGGCGAAATAGGGCTGGTCGGCCCCCTGGGGCACGATCACCTGGGGTGCGCCGGACCATGTGGCGGTGGCCGTCGTGCCCGCACCGCCGTGGTGGACGACGGCGGCCGCGCGGCGGAACAGGGCCTGGTGGTTGGTCTCGCCGACGACGAAGCAGTCGTCGTGGTCATCAATCAGGGCCAGGTCGGCCCAGCCACGGGAGAGGACCGCGCGGCGTCCCTGTGCGCGGATGGCCTCGATGGCCACGCGGGCGACGTCCTGCGGATCGCGCATGGGGATGCTTCCGAAGCCCACGTAGACCGGCGGCGTACCGACGTCCAGGAACTCCACCAGGTCAGCGGGCAAGGGACGTTCGTCCGGGAGGACCCAGGCACCGGTCTGCACGACATCGAGATCCGCCGGCTGCTGCCACGGTGCCAGGGTCGGGTCCGTGGCCAGCCACGGCCGGTCGGTGAAGACGTGGTCGCGGACGTTGTCCAGCCGCGCCAGGCCGATCGACACCCGGTGGGTGTTGATCGCCTCCCCGAACACCTCCTGCGCGTCCCGGGCGTCCTGTTCCCACAGCTCGCCGTTGTCCGTCACGTCCGGCGCGAGCGGACGTCCCGGGCGCGCCATCGGCGGGTGGTGCGGGGACGGCAGGCTCACCGGCTGGTAGCTGGCGTAGATGTAGGGGATGCCCAGCTTCTCGGAAACGGCCTTCACGCCGGCCACGGCCGGCACGAGGCCGGTCGCCACCAGTACGTCGCACCCTTCGGCAGCGACACTGGCCTGCTCGTAGAACGCGGCGACCAGCTCGGCCGCACGCCTCGGTACGCCGCCTGCCGACGGCGGCGTCTTACCGGTCACCAAGTCGCGCACCGACTGTCCGGTGGGGGTCATCTCCACACCGATCGCCGCCAGCCGCCTGGCGAACTCCTCGTCCGGCGGCGCGCACACCCGCACCTCGGCTCCGAGTTCCAGCAACCGCACCGCGAGTCCCACGAGCGGCTCGACTCCCCCGCGCGAATCGTACGCAGACAACAACACACGCATCCGTGACGCCCATTTCCCTTGGCTGTGGCTCAGGTTGGCGATTCTGCGACACACCCCGGGCCTTGCCGCAATCCCCCCTGCCCGCTATACCTTGAGAGTGGAAGGGCGTGACCACTCCCCCCTTTCCCCACCCAGCCCGCACTCGCGTGCCCAAAGAGCCCCCTAAACCGTGGGCGGCTTATGTCCAGCCCCAGACGGACCGCAGACGCCATACCGAGTGAAGCGCGTAGCGATCTGACGCGTGCGCCGTCCCGATGTCGTGGTTGGGCGCTCTGGTCGCCGTTTCGTGCGGTCTGGTTCGGCCCGGGCCATGGACCGACACGCTCATGGGGGCGGATTGCGGGATGGGCCGGAGATGGCTCGCACATCTCTGGGATGCCCGCCCCTCGCTCATGAACCCGTGGACCGTTCTTTTGGGGGTTTCCCGACAGTCTTTGGCATTCCGTGGCGGGACGGGCTGTCAAGGGTGGCCGAAGGC
>NZ_JBEXKC010000243.1:0-2190 GCF_040609475.1 Streptomyces sp. NPDC004667
GGGCCGCGTCGGCGGCGCCGAGCAGGCGTGCGGCGCCCTCGGGGTCGGCGCGGAGGGCCGCGACACCGGCCAGGCCTTCCAGGGAGAGGGCCACGGCACGGGCGTCCAGGGAGCGGGCGATGTCCAGGCCCCTCAGATGGTGGGTCCGGGCGCGGGCGGCGTCGCCGCGCAGTTCGTGGGTGAAGCCCAGTTCGGCGAACACGAGGTGCCTGCCGATCGGGGCGGACGACTCGTCCTGGAGGCGGGTCAGGTACCGCTCGGCCGCGTCGAGGTCTCCCGAGCGGCGGGCGCCGAGGGCGAGACCCATGAGGGCATGGACCTCGCCGAACTTGTTGCCCTGCGCCGCGGCCCGGCACCGGGCCTGTTCGTGCAGGTCGTGGGCGCGGTCCCAGTCCTGCTCGAGGAGGGCGAGGCGGCCGAGCCCGGAGAGGTGCGCGGCCACTTCGGTCTCCATGCCGAGGTCCCGGGCGAGGCGCAACCCCTCGGTGTGGCGGCGGGCGGCCTCCGGGTGGTCGCCCATGACCTCCGCGCGGGCCGCGAGAGGAACGGCACTCTGCAGCTCGCCCCACGCGTCGCCCAGTTCCCGGAAGACGCGGGCGCTGTCCTCACCGTCCTCCCGGATCGTGGAGAGGACTCCCGTGGCCAGGGCCGTGTGGGCCCTCAGGGCCAGGGAGGCCGCCGTGCCCCAGCAGTCCCCGGCCGCGGTGAAGAGCGCGAGGGCGCGGGCGTTGACCTCCGCGGCGGCGGTCGGGTGGCCCGCGTGGAAGAGGGCGTACGCCGACAGCCACAGGGTCCGCGGTGTGGGATCGGCGGTGGCGGGAGCGGCGGCCGCCGCCGGGGCGCTCGCGGTCAGCAGGGTGAAGGAGCGCTGTGCGGAGCCGAGTTCGGGGAGCAGGGCGGTAAGGGTGCGGTGGGCTTCGGTGAGCCGGCCGCGGAGCAGCCACCACCAGGTGAGGGCATCGGCGAGGCGGGCGGCCCGGTCGGTGGTGCCGGCCGCGGCGAGGGCCGCGCGCAGGTTCGCGGCCTCCGCGTCGAGCCGGGCGAGCCAGAGCCGCTGTCCGGGGCCGCGCAGGCCCGCGTCGGCGGTTTCCGCGAGGGCCAGGTAGTGGCGCAGGTGCCGGGCGCGCAGCGCGTCCCGCTCACCGTGGTGTTCGAGCCGCTCCCCCGCGTACGCCGCCACGGACTGCAGCAGCCGGTAGCGCGGGGGCGTGCCGGCCGGACCCGGTGCCACGACCACGAGGGAACGGTCGACCAGACGCGTGATCAGGTCCGGCACCTCGTCGCGGGTGACGCCGTCGCCCGGGCAGACGGCTTCGGCGGCGTCGATCGTGCATCCGTCCCGGTGGACGCAGAGGCGGCGCAGGACGGTCTGTTCCGCCGCGCCCAGCAGCCCCCAGCTCCAATCGATCACGGCGCGGAGGGTCTGCTGGCGGGCCGGGGCGTCGCGCCGGCCGGAGGTCAGCAGCCTGAAGCGGTCGTTCAGCCGGGTGGCGACCTCTTCCAGGCCGAGCGCGCGCACCCGCGTCGCCGCCAGTTCCAGGGCCAGGGGTATGCCGTCCAGGCGTGCGCAGATCTCGGCGACGAGGGCCTGCTGCGCCGGGTCGGGGGCGAAGCCCGGCCCGGCGGCCGTGGCGCGTTCAGTGAAGAGCCGTACGGCGTCGGGTGCCGGGAGCGGTCCGAGGGGGTGGGCGACCTCCCCGGCCACCATCAGCGGCTCCTGGCTGGTGGCGAGGACGTGCAGGTGGGGGGTGGAGCGCAGCAGGGTGGAGCACAGTTCGGCGGCGGCGTCCACGACGTGCTCGCAGTTGTCCAGGACCAGCAGCAGCGGGCGTTCGCGCAGGGCCGCGGCCAGGCGGTGTACGGCCCGCTCCTCGGCTTCCAGGGGGTTCTGGCGCAGGCCGAGGGCGGTGCAGACGGCCTGCGCGAGCGCGTCCGCGTCCGCGTCGCCCGTCGACGGGGCCAGTTCGACGAGGACGACGTCGCGCGAGGCGGCCAGCCGCTCGGCCGCCGCCAGGGCGAGCCGGGTCTTGCCCACGCCGCCCGGCCCGGTCAGCGTGACCAGCCGGGTGGTGGCGAACAGGTCCGTGAGGGTGGTGAGGGAGTCGTGCCGGCCGATCAGCGGGGTCGGGGGCGTGGGGAGTGCGGGGAGGGCGTGGGGTGCGGGGAGGGCGGGGGCTCGTTCGGGAGGCC
>NZ_JBEXKC010000244.1:0-2152 GCF_040609475.1 Streptomyces sp. NPDC004667
GCCCCCGAAGGGTCCGGGCGGAGCCCGGGGAACGGTGGAAGGGCGGGTAGGGGACAGCCCCGCGCAGCGGCGAGCAGGTCCCGGGCAAGGGACCGGGCCGGGCCCGCGGTCGCGGGGCCCGGCCCGGGTGGGGGGTGACCAGGAGGGGTCAGGAGGCGGCGACGGCGGCCAGTTCCTCGGCGAGGGCTTCGCGGATGACGGCCGCGCTGCGGTCCACGTCCTCCTCCGTCGTACGCCAGTTGACGACGGAGATCCGCATCGCGGCCCGCCCCTCCCACACCGTCCCCCCGAACCAGCAGACCCCGCTCTCCTGGATCCGCGCGATCACGTTCCGGGTCACCTGGTCGTCGTCGCCGAAGCGGACCAGCAGCTGGTTCAGGACGACGTCGTTGAGGAGTTCCACGCCCTCGACGCCGGCCAGGTGCCCCTCGAAGCGCCGTACGTGCGCGCAGCAGCGTTCGACGAGGTCCGCGACCCCCGAACGGCCAAGGGAGCGCAGCGCGGCCCAGACCGGCAGGCTGCGGGCGCGCCGGGAGAAGTCGGGGACCCACTCGATGGCGTCGCGTTCGCCGTCGGTGCCGGGCGGGAGGTACCCGGCCCGTTCGTTGAGCATGGCGGCCCGGTGCGCCTCGGGGTGGGCGATGACCACGATCCCGCAGTCGTAGGGGACGTTGAGCCACTTGTGGGCGTCCAGCGCCCAGGAGTCGGCCCGCTCCACGCCCTCGACGAGGGGGCGCAGCCGCGGGCTGGCGGCGGCCCACAGGCCGAAGGCGCCGTCGACGTGCACCCAGGCGCCGTACCGGTGCGCGATGTCGCAGACCTCGCCGACCGGGTCGATGGCGCCGGAGTTGACGTCGCCGATCTGCGCGCAGACGATGACCGGCCCGTCCAGGGCGGCCAGGGTGCGCTCCAGTTCGGCGGGGATCATGCGGCCCTTGTCGTCGACCGGCACGTTGCGGATGCGGGCGGTGCCGAAGCCGAGGTAGCGGGCGGCCAGGTCGATGGTCATGTGGTGCTGGGCGCCGGCGACGATGGCCACGTCGGGCGCGCCGCCCAGGCCCTCGCGCTCCACGTCCCAGCCGGCCTCGGCGAGGAGTTTGTGGCGGGCGGCGGCCAGCGAGGTCAGGTGGGCCATGGTGCAGCCGGTGGGGAAGCCGACGGAGGCGTGCGCGGGCAGGCCCAGGAGTTCCAGGACCCACTGCGCGGCGACGTCCTCGGCCACGGCGATGGCCGGTGAGAGGTTGTAGAGGCTGGCGGTCTGGTCGTAGGCGGCGACGAGCCAGTCGGTGGCGATGGCCACGGGCAGCGTGCCGCCGGTGACGTAGCCGAAGTAGCGGGGGCCGTTGGCGGTCGGGATGCCGCCCTCGGCGACGGCCCGGCCGATGAGTTCGATGGGGTCGCTCGCCGCACCCGGCCCGGCGGGCAGCGGGCCACCGAACATTTTCAGCAATTGTTCGGAACCGGCAGTGGCACCGACCGGCCGATCGGCGAGACCCGCCAGATATTCGGTGGCCTGCTGATAGGCCAATGCGAGAGGCGCACTGTCTGCTGTGGTCATAGTACTAACCTAGGGCGCGGGCACTGACGTACGACTGACGAATATGGCCGGAACAACCGGTTTCCCGGACTCCGTGGACTTCACGGGCCGTTGGACTGTATTACTTTCTCCTGTGGCCCGGTCCGACCGGCGGGCCGCCCGTGCCGAGCCATGAGACATGAGGAGTCCCGATGTCCGACGAGCAGACACGCAAGGTTATCGACCAGTTCAACCAGGCATTCCAGCAGCACGACCCCAGCCTGCTGAAGGACCTCCTCGCCGAGAACTGCCGGCTGGAGAACTCCGGGCCGGCTCCCGACGGCTCCAAGCACGTCGGGTACGACGAATGTCTGCAGTTCTGGAGCGCCATCGCGGGCAACGAGGGAATGACCTTCGAGGTGGAGGAGGTCTGGACGGCCGGCGAGCGCGCGGTGTGCCGCTGGACGCTGCGCTGGGGCGGCGGTCCGCAGGACTTCGTGCGGGGCGTGAACGTGACCCGCCTCGAAGGCGGACTGATCGTCGAGAGCTTCGGTTACGTCAAGGGCTGATCCGCGGAAAGCGTGAAAAGGGAAGGGGGGGTGGGGGGGGCGTGGGGGCCGGCCCCCCCTGCCCGTT
>NZ_JBEXKC010000245.1:0-2149 GCF_040609475.1 Streptomyces sp. NPDC004667
ACACTCGTAGGTGCGGACCGTCTTTCGACGGTCCGCACCGGTACGGCTCGGGCTCGGTTCGTCAGCAGCCGCCGCCGTCGTCCCATCCGCCTCCGCCCCAGTCGTCATCGTTGTCGGACCATCCGCCGTTTCCGTGGTCGTCGTCCCAACCGCCGCCGCCGTGACTGTAGGTGACGGAGTGGGTGGGCATGGCCGCGGAGGCCGTACCCGCGGCGCCGAGCGCCGCGCCGCCGGCCATGAGAACACCGATGGCGGACACGGCGAAGAGCCGCTTGACTCTGAGTGCTTGCATGGTTTCAGAACCCTTCTCGATGCTGTGCCACGCGTGGTGGCACGAATGCGTTCTGCCTCCTCTCGTGAAAACGTGCACGGAGTTTTCCTGTGGCTGAATGAATGTGCTGCGTGCGCATCCGCCGTCAACGTGGCCTCTTCGAGCCACGGACCCCCTGCCGACACGCGAATCCCTGGCCGCGTGCACCACTGCGGGCAGAGAGCGGATCCCGCAGTTGCGGCCGTCTTCTCCCCATGCTAGCCACCTCCGCGCGACTCGTCATCTCGGGCAGCTGGCCGACCCGGCGGCCGGGCCCGGCGCCGCCGGTGCCGGAACCGGCCCTCCCCGTGCGGTATACGTCTCCTGGGGTTCGCCCGATCCCCGCGAAGGAGGTGGCGGTGTGGAGCGTACGACGTGCTGCGTCGTGGGAGGCGGGCCGGCCGGGATGGTGCTGGCGCTGCTGCTGGCGAGGGCCGGGGTGGAGGTGACCGTGCTGGAGAAGCACGGCGACTTCCTGCGCGACTTCCGCGGCGACACCGTGCACCCCTCCACCCTGTCGCTCCTCGACGACATCGGCCTCGCCGAACGGTTCGCCCGGCTGCCCCAGCGCCGGGTGACGTCGGTGCAGCTCCCCATCGGGCCGGACCGGTCCCTCGTCACGGTCGGGAACATCGGCGCGCTCCACGGGAAGTACAACTACATCGCGATGGTGCCCCAGTGGGACCTGCTCGACCTGCTCGCCGACGAAGCCGGCCGGGAGTCCTCCTTCCGCCTGCGCATGGACACCGAGGTGACCTCTTACCTCACGGAGCGCGGGCGGGTCACGGGCGTGCGCTACCGCACCGCGGACGGCGGCACCGGTGAGCTCCGTGCCACCCTCACCGTGGCCTGCGACGGCCGGGGTTCCCTGGCCAGAACCCTGCCCGAACTCGGCCTGGAAGACTTCCCCTGCCCCATGGACGCCTGGTGGTTCCGGCTGCCGCGCCACGAGGACGATCCCAGCGGACTCGTGGGCGGCCTGGGCGACCGGTTCTTCACCGCGCTGATCGACCGGGGCGACTACTGGCAGTGCGCGGCCCTCATCCCCAAGGGCACCGACGCGGAGCGGCGCGCGGAGGGCCTGGAGCGGTTCATGACCCGGTTCACGACCGCCGTCCCGTGGCTGGCCGGCCGCAGCGACGCCGTCACCTCCTGGGACGAGGTGAAACTCCTCGACGTACGCCTCGACCGCCTCCGCCGCTGGCACCGTCCGGGGCTGCTGTGCATCGGCGACGCCGCCCACGCGATGTCACCCGTCTTCGGCATCGGCATCAACCTCGCCGTGCAGGACGCGGTGGCCGCGGCCCGCCACCTCGTGCGTCCGCTGCGCGAGGGCACCGTAGGACTCCACGACGTGCGCCGCGTCCAACTCCGCCGCTGGCCGACCACCGTGGCGACCCAGGGCCTCCAGCGCCTGGCCCACGCCCAGGTCATCGAACCGCTGCTGGCGGGCCGCACCGCGTTCGGCGACCCCCGGCGGGCCCAACGGATGACGGAGCTCGTCACCGACTCGCGGTGGCTGAACCGGATCCCCGCCTACTTCATCGGATACGGAGCCCTGCGCGAGCGCCCCCCGAGGGAATCGCTCCGCTGAAGCGGCCCGCGTCCCGGCCCGCCGGGCGCGACGGTGGGAGGCTGTCCTTGCCGCTCGGTCGAGCGCGGGCGCCACACGTTCCCCGATCCCGTGTGCCGCCCCTGTCGCGACGCAGGACAGAGGGAGTTCGCCGTATGCAGACCCGGTGCACGCAGCCCCGTTCGGCCGATGACCCGCGCGGACGAGCGGCGTGGGCGACCGCCCTCGTCCTGATCGCGGTCACCGCACTCCTCGGGAGCACGGCC
>NZ_JBEXKC010000246.1:0-2138 GCF_040609475.1 Streptomyces sp. NPDC004667
GCGCGCCGGACGCCCGTACCGCCGGGCGCTGATCAGCCTGGGCGGTCTGCGGGCGCCGGGTCTGGTGGATCCGCGGCACTATCCGAGCCTGGTGGTCCCGGCCGCCCTGGAAGCCCTCGCCGCCCACGGGATCGAGGAGGTGCACATCGCCGGCAACCTGCCCGGCGACCTCGCGGGCCTCCTCGTCGACTCCTGCGTCGCCCCGCCTCGAACGACCGCCGGCCCACTGGGGCACGGCGCGTTCCTGGAACGGCTGGACGCCTGCGACGTCCTGCTCACCTCACCCGGTCTGACCACCCTGCTCGAGGCGGGCGGACTGGACGTCCCCACCGTCTGCCTGCCGCCGCAGAACCTCAGCCAGATCTTCAACGGCCGTTACCACAGCCAGGCGCTCGGGGCCCGAGTGCGGGTGCCGTGGCCCAAGGACGTGCTCGTCGAGGACGAGGCGCTGGCGCTCCGCTCGGAGGGCGAGGACCGCGCTCTCGAACACATCTACGGCGCGATCGGGGCGGCGGCGCAGGGCGACGACCGGCAAGGGATCGGCCACGCCCTGCGCGACGGCGTCCTCGAAGCGCTGCGCCGGTCCGCCGCAGTCGCAGAGTGGGGCGCCCTCACCACCGCGGTCGGCACCGGCGGCGCGGCCCAGGTGGCCGACGCGCTGCTCGCGGTCCTCGGCGCGGCGGAGCCGCACCCCTGATCCGGTGGAACCTCACGTACCGGTCCGCCCGGCAACCGCCCGGAGCCGTTCCACCCGCCCCGTCCCACCTGTCCGTCCCGCCGGCCCGTCCGCCCGTCCCGCCCGTCCCGTGAGTGGCCTGGAAGGTCTGCACCCCGTGCGTACACGCGATCGCTACCTCTTCATCAGGATCCTCGAAGCCTGCAACGCCGACTGCTTCATGTGCGACTTCGCCCTTTCCCGCGACACGTTCCGTTTCTCCCCGGAGGACTTCGAGGACCTGCTGCCCAAGGCCCGGGATGCCGGAGTGGGCTACGTCCGCTTCACCGGAGGCGAACCGCTGATGCATCCGGACGTGGTGGAGCTGGTGCGCTCGGGCACGGCCGCGGGGATGAGGATGTCGCTCATCACCAACGGCTCGCAGCTGCCCCGGATGGCCGCCCCCCTGGCCGATGCCGGCCTGGCCCAGGTGATCGTCAGCCTGGACGGCTCCTCCGGCGCCACCCACGACGTCTACCGCCGCTCTCCCGGCATGTTCGACAGCGGGCTGCAGGGGCTGCGGGCCGCCTCCGCGCTCGGTGTCCTGCCCAGGGTCAACACCGTGGTCGGGCCGCACAACTACACCGAGATGCCGAGGCTGCAGGAGGTCCTCACACGGGCGGGGGTGCGCCAGTGGGAGCTGTCCGCGCTCAAACTCGACCGAACCATCACCTACCCCGACGCCGATCACGTCCGCGGCGTGTGCGATCCGATCTACGACGCCGACCCGGCCGCGCTGCTGGTCCCCATGGGCAAGCGCTTCTACGGCGACACCCCGCAGGAGCAGGAGCGGTACTTCTCCCGGTCCGTCACCCCCCGCGCCGCCGAACCGCTGTGCCACGTCGCCGACGACGTCATCTACGTCGACGGCAAGTACGGGCGGATGTACGCGTGCAGCTGCATCCCCCACCGGGAGGGCGACGGCGGACCCGGTGGTGCGCCTCTGCGGGAGCAGGGGGTGATCCGGCTGGACACCCCGGCGTTCCGGGCTCACGCCGACTACTTCCGCGAGCGCGGCCCCGAGGTGTGCGGCGGGTGCTCCACCACCGCCGCCGGATACAGCGACGACGTGGCCCGGCTGGGGGCGGTGGGAGCATGGCACTACTGACCCCGGCGGAGGATCCCCCGGCCACGCCGGGCACCCGCACCGCGCACGGCCCGCGGGTGCTGCTGAGCGCCCGCGAGGACCAGCTCGACTCGACCCTCGCCCTGCGCCGGGTCGCCGCCCACCTCGGCGGCCTGCGCCGGACCGGCTGGTCCGAGCTAGAACCACCACCGGTCGCGGCGCTGGTCTGCGACGACGCGGCCGCCACCGAACGGCTCCTGGACCTGGGCGTACCGGTGGTGCACCTGGAATCGGGCCCCTGCGGACCGCACGCGGTCGGCGCGCCGCCCGGGCGTGCGCTCGGACGGGTCCACCGGC
>NZ_JBEXKC010000247.1:0-2031 GCF_040609475.1 Streptomyces sp. NPDC004667
CGCCCCCGCGGGCAGCGCGCGGAGCCCG
This sequence comes from Streptomyces sp. NPDC004667, assembly GCF_040609475.1. Taxonomy (NCBI): domain Bacteria; kingdom Bacillati; phylum Actinomycetota; class Actinomycetes; order Kitasatosporales; family Streptomycetaceae; genus Streptomyces; species Streptomyces sp. NPDC004667. The sequence continues at coordinate 29 of NZ_JBEXKC010000247.1, forward strand.
CTCCAGCGCCCGGGTCGAGTCGCGCCAACCAGCACGGGCCCGGCCTTCCAGACAGCGGGCGCCGGGGGCACGGGCGGCCTGCTCGAACGCGTCGGCCGTCGCCTGCACGCGGTCACGGATCAGCGCCGGGGCGTGCTCGCCGCCGAGGGCCCTCAGGTGCCGGGAGGCCAACCGGAAGCTGAACGAGGAGAACGAGCGGCTCCGCAACGAACTCGCCGTAGCCCTCAAACAGTTCCGCGACCGTCGCCGAGGCGTCCCCGCTCCACTCGGTTAGTGTCCGGTCTCGGGGTACGGCCCGACATCGGCGAACCGGCGGATCCGCTCCTGCTCGGCGGTCTCGTCGGAGGCGTCGAAGTGCCGTACCTGGTTCCACCAGCGGTCATGGTCGTAGCCCTCGCAGTGGTTGAACTCATGGGCCGTACTGCGTAGCCGCTGCCACTCCCGCACGATCGCGGCCCGCTGCCACGTCTCTGGCCGTTCCACCGTGAGGAGCGCGTGCAGGAGCCCGGCCGAGTCGCAGACCAGGATGAGCAGAGACCGCATCGCGAAGGACGTCTCACCGGTCTCCCCCACCCTCTCGTACACCCGACCCAACTGGACGTTGAGGAAAGCCTCCAAGGCGCGGACGTCCTCGGGCCTGAGGTCTTCGGCATAGGTGAGGGCGCGCTCGGACGGCAAGGTGGTCATGTAGGTGGGTCCTCCCTTTCCTGCGAGGCCAGCTGGATCAGCTCCGGTGGCGCTGAGTAACGCTACGGCGAGATGACTAACAGTGTCAGCCGCAATCACCCTGCCCCTCACCGGGCTCCCCAAGAGGTTGGAGAAGACTCACGGCGTGCGCTCGGCGCCAAGCAAGCACCGGGCGTGCCGACCCAGCCGGCCGCCAGCCGGCTCTGCCGCAGCATCAGTTCTCTGTGCACCGCTCGGCCTCAAGCGCCCGGGAACTCCTCTCCCATTCCTTCATCAGATTCTGCATGTCGCCGAGATGTTTCATCGCTTCGTCAGGATTGCGGAGCATGATCTGCCGCCCCGCGAAGTACATGGACCGGGACAACTTGCTTCCGTCGTTGACTGCCTTTTCGATCTTGTCAGGGAAGCTCCCTACCCAGGGCCTGTCGATTTCCCTGAGATCTCCGATGAGGTCGCTCAGCTTCGCAGCCGCTTCCCGGTACGCCGCTCCTGCCTTCCTGACATCGGAATCCTCCACAGCACTGCCGCGCTTCCCCTTCTCGGTAAGAATCTGGAAGGAATCACGGGAATCCTCCACTGCCGCCCAGAAACGCAGAGCACGCCTGTCACACACTGCGTTCGCCTTGGCCCTCCATTCATACGGCCACGTCACACTTGCAAGGAGAGCAACAACACCTGCCACGGCAGCAGCGGCAGCCAGCCACCAGCCCGTATGGCTCCGGATCCGCGCGAGAACGCTGTCGTCGTCCCGGTCGTCATCCACCGTCACACCTGCTCACCGGCAGGCGTGAACTCCACGTCGGTGCCGCCGCACCCGGCCGCGATGTCGAGCAGCCGGTCCCGCTCCAGCCCATCGACCGCCAAACCCCAGCGCAGCTTCGTCGCCGTCCACTCCGCCCCGTACCGGCACAACGCCTCCGCCGACGGCGGCACCCACTGCGCCGGATCCTGATCCGCCTTCGACCGGTTCGAGCGGGCCGTCACCGCCACCAGGCTGCTCGCCTGCCCGAGGTCGTTCGCGTACGCCTCCCGCCGCGCCGCCGACCACCCCGACGCTCCAGTTGGCGGGGAGCGTCATTCGTACCGTGCAATATTCCCGGCTTCGGAGCAGCTGACAGGCGGATGCGGGCACGTACAGCGGCCGTCGCAGCGCCGTCCATAACGCCACACCGTGTCGCTGTGGCCGGTCGAGAAAGCACGCTGCTTCCACGCACCGTTCGTCCTCGTGGAGGGCAAGCCCGTAGACGGCAGCCAGCTGGACCGTCTGTCCGCCCGTCCGCCCGTCCGCCCGTGCGAGCGCGCCGGGTCGCCTAGCA
>NZ_JBEXKC010000248.1:0-2021 GCF_040609475.1 Streptomyces sp. NPDC004667
CGCGCGGCGGGCGGTCAGGCGGCGGCCGGTGCGAGGACACCCCGGTCGCTCTCCCCGGCGCGCACCGGGTAGTCCGTGTACCCGTCGCTCCCGCCACCGTAGAACGTGCCGTCCTCGCGCGGCCGGTTGAGCGGGGCGCCGGCGCGCAGCCGCTCGACCAGGTCGGGATTGGCCAGGAACGACCGCCCGAGGGAGATCAGTTCGGCACCGGCGGCCAACAGCCGCTCGGCCGCGGCCCTTCCCCCGTCCTCGGGCAGCGGCCCGCCCCACCCCAGCACGGGGTTCGCGATCAGCGTGCCCGGCCAGGCCCGCCGGACCTCCCGGAACAGCGCGTCGTCGGGGTCGGCGAAGACGACGTGCAGATAGGCGAGCCCGTGGCGGGCGAGCGCCGGCACCAGCTCCCGGTAGATGTCCTCGGTGTCCCCCTCCGCCATGCCGTTGACGGTGATCCCGGGGGAGATCCGCACCCCGACCCGGTCGGGGCCGATCGCGTCGGCCACGGCTTCCACCACCTCCAGGAGGAAGCGGATCCGGTTGCCCACCGACCCACCGTAGGCATCCGTACGGCGGTTGGTGCCCCGCCCCAGGAACTGGTGCAGCAGGTAGCCGTTGGCCCCGTGGATCTCGACCCCGGAGAAGCCCGCCTCCACCGCCTTGCGGGCGGACTCGGCGAAGTCGGCGACCGTGGTGGCGATGTCGCCGACGGTCATCTCGCGCGGCACCACCGCCGGCCGGGCACCCCCCGCGGTGTGCACGGTGTCGGGCAGCACCACCGCCGAGGGCGCGAGCGGGGTGAGACCGCTGTTGTCGGGGTGGCCGATCCGGCCACCGTGCTGGAGCTGGAGGAACATCCGGCCGCCCGCCTCCCGTACGGCCCCGGTCACCAGCCGCCACCCGGCGACGTGCGAGGCGTCGTAGAGGGCCGGGATGTTCGCGTAGGTCTGCCCCACGGCGCTGGGAGTGGTGCCTTCCGCGATGATCAGACCGGCGGAGGCGCGCTGGGCGTAGTAGGTGGCCATCAGTTCGCCCGGTGTGCCGTCGGCGGCGGCGCGGTTGCGGGTCATCGGGGCCATGACGAGCCGGTTGGGCAGGTCGAGGGCGGCGAGGCGGGTGTTCTCGAAGAGCGAGGACATCGGGGTCTCCGTTCGGGAAGGGGCCGGGAACCGGCTCCGGACCGGCGTCCGGGGCGGCCCCGGACTTCGTACGAGGAACTCTGTCGGCCTGCGCTTCGCATCCGCTGACGGTCCGCTGATGGTCCGCCGCCGGTGCCTGACGGGTCCGCCGGAGCCGATGTGTACGGTGATCCACATGAGGTTCGGGGTGCTCGGTCCGCTGACGGTCCGCGACGACGGGGGAGAGCCCGTCAGGGTGACCGAGGCCAAGGTGCGGGCCCTGCTGGCCGACCTCCTGGTGCACGAAGGCCGGGTCGTCTCCGCCGACCGGCTCATCGACGACCTGTGGGACGGGCACGCCCCCGGCAACCCGGCCAACGCCCTCCAGTCGAAGGTCTCCCAGCTCCGCCGCGCCATCGGCCGCGAACGGGTGGCTCACCAGCCCCCGGGCTACCGCCTGGAACTCGGCGAGGACCCGTCCGCGCTCGACGCGCACCACTTCCGGGCCCTGGCCGCCCGCGCCCGGGCCACCGCGGAACCACGGCTGCGCGTCCAGCTGTTCGGCGAGGCGCTGGACCTGTGGCGCGGCGACGCGTACGCCGATTTCGCGGACGCCGCCTTCGCCCGCCCGGCCGCCCACCGGCTCGCCGAGGAGCGGCTGACCGTCCTGGAGGAGCGCGCGGAGGCAATCCTGGAAACGGGCGAGCACACCGCGCTGACCGGCGAACTCACCGATCTCGTCGCCGCCCACCCCCTACGGGAGCGGCTGCGCGCCGTCCAGCTCCGGGCGCTGTACCGCGCCGGGCGGCCCAGCGAGGCCCTGGCCTCCTACGCCGCGCTCCGCGACCGGCTCGCCGAGGAACTCGGCACCGACCCGGGCCCCGAACTGGCCGCACTCCACACGGCGAT
>NZ_JBEXKC010000249.1:0-1940 GCF_040609475.1 Streptomyces sp. NPDC004667
GAGGGCTCATCAGCGGCGCAGGTCGTCACTCCGGGAGTCGGTGTCGTCGGGGCATGGACCCTTCCAGGAGGTCGATGTATCCGGCGGGCACGATGTTGCCCACCGCGGTGGTGAATTCCAGGCCCGACGGGTCGCGGATGTAGGCGAGGTGCACCCACCGCTCGGCTCCGCTGTCCGAGACGTTCTCGTTGACCACGGCCATCAACTCGCCCTCGGTTCCGGACGCGATGTCGCGAACACGGCGGCCCAGGAGCCGATGCGTCAGGGACTCATAGCGCTCAGCCATTGCTCGACTCCTGCAGGGACTTGATGAAGCGCTCCCACCCAATCAGTGCCCGGTCCAGGAGACCTTGGCTGGGCGTGGGCGTCCCTAGAGGTGGATCGCCGTCAGGAGTGCTGAGGGGAGTGGAAGGCTGCGCAGAATGCGAATGAGTCACACGCACAGAATTCGGTGACATTGGGTACGCATGCGATATCCGGACGGTAATCTCACCGTGGGATGGCTTCCCATCTCGTAGAAGGATGACGGGAGTAGCCGGCGGTGCTATCTCTTCCCGACTGGGCCTGGGAACGCGCAGATGTGCGTCAGGCCCTGCGTGCCCGAGACGTGGGGGCAGTGTTCCGGTACGTGCAGCAGTACAGCGGCGCCAGCCAGGCACGTATTGCTGCTGCAGTCGGCATGACCCAGGCTCGGGTCAACGAGATCATCAACCGCCGCCGTGAAGTGTCACGGCTCGATGTGTACGAACGGATCGCCGACGGGCTGAGCATGCCCGATGATGCACGCCATCTTCTGGGGCTGGCGGGCGGCCGCGAGAAGGGTTCTGGGGGAGCCGCGTTCGACCTCGCGGCGTTTCCGGAAGTGGTGCGGGTGTACTCCGCGCAGGCCGCCGCGCAGGAGGAGATCCAGCAGCAGGTCCGCGCCGCGAAGGAGGTGGACATCCTTGCCGTTCGCGGTCTCGGTTTGATCGGGCTCAACGATTCGATGCTGCGTGCGCATCTTGCTCGGCCGGAGGGTGATCTTCGGGTGCGTGTGCTCCTGCTGGCACCCGAGGCCCCGGCTCTGGCGCTGCGCGCTGCCGAGATCGGGGAGTCGGCAGAGTCGCTCGCGAGTGGAGTGAGACTGACCGAAGCTCGCCTGCGGGAGCTTGCTGGTACTTGTGACATCGAGGTGTACAGGTACGGCATGCTGCCCACGTGGCGGTTGATCCGGGCAGACTCCACGATGTTCGTCGGGGCGTTCGACGCAGGGTGGGAAGGGCACGAATCCGCCACCTACAAGGTGATGGAAACGCCTTACGGTCCGTTGTTCCGGGGTTTCCGGCGAATGTTCGAGGCCATTGCCAGGGGAGCCGACAGGACAATCTGAGGAGGGACCCTAATGATCGAAGCGGAGCTGAAGGCGCGTGTCCACGCACCACAAGAAGTGCTGAGGCGGCTGGACGAGCGGGCCGAGGGCCGGGCCGAGGTCTACCGCGACACCTACTACGACACGGCGAGCGGCGACCTGGAGGGCCAGGATCAAGAGCTTCGTGTGAGGACCGTGCACGGTCCGGACGAGACTCGGACCGTCCTCACCTACAAGGGCGCCCGCGTCGACGAGGAGTCCGGCTCCAAGCCGGAACACGAGACCCGTGTGGATGATGCCGAGGCCGTCCACGCCATGCTGCGTGGCCTCGGCTACGTCCCAGCCATCGCCTTCGAGAAGCGCTGCCGCAACTATTCCTTCCAGGCTCGAGGCCGACAGATGCTGGCCACGTTGGTCCGTGTCCCCGAGGCGGAAGGGACCTTCCTTGAGCTGGAGACCCTGGTAGAGGAAAAGGACGTGCGCGCCGCCCTTGGCGACATTCGCGAGGTCCTCGTTGAGCTGGGCATCAACCCCGAGGATCTGACCCGCGAGCTGTACACCGCAGCGGTCAAGAGCCACCGACAGAACCCAG
>NZ_JBEXKC010000250.1:0-1935 GCF_040609475.1 Streptomyces sp. NPDC004667
GGGCGCCGGCTCGTCGGCGGTCCGCAGAAGGAGCTCGACTACTCGGACGACAAGGGCGAGAAGGAGACGAGCTAGCCGCCGTGCCCGCGACACCGATGAGCAGCGGCGGCCGTCTCCGGTCCCGGAGAGTTCGCCGCCCTCGCGGCGGCCCTGGCGGGCCGCCGCACCGTCGCCGCCCTCCCGCAGCCCGGATTCCGGCCAGGGGAGGAACTCCCCGACTCCCTGGACGCCCTGTGCGCGGCCCACGCCGAGGCCGTCGCCGGGCTGGCGGCGGGCCGGCCGTTCGCGCTCGTCGGCCACTCCGCCGGAGCCAACGCCGCGCACGCGCTCGCCCGTCACCTGGAAGCCCGGGGGGACGGCCCCGCCGCCCTCGTGCTCGCCGACGTCTACACCCCCCGCGCGCCCGGCGCGATGGGCGTCTGGCGGGACGTCATGCTGCGCTGGGCCATGGACCGCAGCCCCGTACCGCCCGACGACACCCGGCTCACCGCCATGGGCGCCTACCACCGGCTGCTCCTCGGCTGGACGCCCGGGCCCACCCGCGCCCCGGTCCTGCACCTGCGCGCCACCCTGCCCATGGCCGACTGGACCGACCCCGACGAGGACTGGCGGTCCGTCTGGGACACCGCCCACACCGTCGCGGACGTCCCCGGCAACCACTTCACGATGATGACCGAGCACGCCCCGGCCACGGCCCGTGCCGTCGACGGCTGGCTGGACGCGCTGTTCGGCGGCAACCGACGACGAGGAGAGGCATGACCTCCGAGACGCTGAACGGGGGAGCGCCGGCCCGGGACACCGCCCGCCGCGCCCGCGCGAACCAGCTCACCCGCGCCGCCCAGTGGTTCGCGGGCATCGAGGACGACCCCTACGGCCTCGTCCTGCGGGCCGGCGACGAGGACCCGTACCCGTACGAGGAGCGGGTCCGCGCCCTCGGCCCCCTGTACCACAGCACCCTCCTGGACACCTGGGTCACCGCCGATCCGGCCGTCGCGCGACAGGTCCTGGGCGACCCCGCCTTCGAGGGGCCCGGCCCCGCCGGCGCGACCGGGGGCGGCGACCCGCTGCCCTACCGCAGCCCCGCCCTCACCCCGGACCGGGCGGACGCCGCGCGGCTGGGCGCCCTCACCGCCTTCGGCGGGCCCCTCCTGCGGGCCGGGGACCCGGCGTCCGTCGAGCGGCGGACCGAAGCGGCGGCCCGTACCCTCCTCGCCGGACTCGGCCCGCGCTTCGACCTCGCCGAGGACTTCGCCCGGCCCCTCGTCGGCCGCGTCCTCGCCGCCGAACTCGGCCTGCCCGAAGCCGTCCACGGGGACTTCGTCCGCCACCTGTCCGGCTGCCGCCACGCCCTGGACGGCCTGCTGTGCCCCCAGACCCACGCCGTCGCCGAGGCCGGCGAGGCCGCCGAACGCTCCCTGGCCGCCCTCCTCGCCGAGGCCCTGCCCGAGGCCCCGCCCGGAGCGGGAGCCGACGCCGACGCCGACCGTGCCGACGCCGACCGCGCCGACGCCGACCGTGCCGACGCCGACCGCGCCGACGTCCTGCGTGCCGCGCTGGCCCTGGCCGTGGGCTGCGCCGAACCCACCGCCGTCCTGCTCTCCCACGCCGTCGGCCGGCTCCTCGCCGAACCGGGCGGCCCGCTCGCTCCGGCCGCCCGCCCCGAAGGAGCCGCCGCCGCCATCGCCTCGACCCTGCGCGACGCGCCGCCGGTGCGGCTGCGGACCCGTACCGCGCGCGAGGCCGTCACCCTCGCCGGGCACGAGCTGCCCGCCGGGGCCCACGTCACGGTCCTGGTCGCCGCCGTCGCCCGCGACCCGCGCGCCGCGGCCGACGGCCCGCCCCCCGGCCTCCTGGCCGACCCGTACCCCGGGCCGGGCGCCCACCTCGTCGGGGCCGTCGCCCGCGCCGCCCTGCGCGTCCTCGCCGCGACCCGGC
>NZ_JBEXKC010000251.1:0-1934 GCF_040609475.1 Streptomyces sp. NPDC004667
CCACGTGACCCGCGCGGCGGCCCAGGCCGCCCCCGCGGCCGTCGTGCGCGACCTCCGCGTGCGCCGCGGGCCCCGCGCCGAGGTGCTCCGGGACGTCAGCCTCTCGGTCGCTCCCGGCGAGGTCATCGCCCTGATGGGCCGCAACGGCGCCGGCAAGTCCACCCTCCTCGCGTCGCTGATCGGCACCCTGGCCCCCGCGGCCGGCGAGGTGACCGTCGGCGGCCGCGCGCCCCACCGGACCCCGCCCCGGGAGATGGTGCGCCGGGTGGGCCTGGTCCCGCAGGATCCGCGCGACCTCCTCTACGCCGACACGGTCTCCGCCGAGTGCGCCGCGGCCGACGCCGACGCCGGCGCCACCCCCGGGACCTGCAGTGACCTGGTTGCGACCCTGCTGCCCGGGGTACCGGACGACACCCACCCCCGGGACCTGTCCGAGGGCCAGCGGCTGACCCTGGCCCTCGCCCTGGTCCTGACCGGCCGGCCGGCCCTGCTCCTCCTCGACGAACCCACCCGCGGCCTGGACTACGCCGCCAAGGCGCGGCTGGTCGGCCTGCTGCGCGGGCTCGCCGCCGACGGGCACGCCATCGTGCTGGCCACGCACGACGTGGAGCTGGCTGCCGAGCTGGCCCACCGGGTGGTGATCCTGGCGGGCGGCGAGGTCGTCGCGGACGGCCCGACGGCCGAGGTCGTCGTCTCCTCCCCCGCCTTCTCCCCGCAGGTGGCCAAGATCCTGGCCCCGGGGCACTGGCTCACGGTGTCCCAGGTGTCCGCGGCCCTCGAAGGGACCCCGTGAACCGCCCCGCCCCCGGCCTCCTGAACACCGGCGGCCCCGACGGCCCCGGCAGCCCCGACGGCCCCGACCGCACCGCCCGCCCCCTCCGCCACGGCCGCCCCGTCCGCGTCGGTCCGCGTGCCGCCGCGGCCCTGGTCCTCGTCACCCTGATCGGCATCGCCGCCTTCGGCTGGCCCCTGCTGGCCGACCGCCAGTCGGGCCTGGCCCACTCCCAGGACGCCCCGTGGCTGTTCGCGGCGCTGCTGCCGCTGCTGGTGGCGGTGGTCGTGGCGACCATCGCGGACCAGGGGATGGACGCCAAGGCGGTGGCGATGCTGGGCGTGCTCGCCGCCGTGGGGGCGGCCCTGAGACCACTCGGCGCGGGCACGGCCGGCCTGGAGCCGATGTTCTTCCTGATGGTGCTCAGCGGCCGGGTCCTCGGTCCGGGATTCGGCTTCGTCCTCGGCTCCGTCACCATGTTCGCGTCGGCCCTGCTCACCGGTGGGGTCGGGCCGTGGATGCCGTTCCAGATGCTGGCCCTGGGCTGGTTCTCGCTCGGCGCCGGGCTGCTGCCCGGCCCGGAGCGGATCCGGGGGCGGGCCGAGCTGGCGATGCTGGCGGCGTACGGGTTCCTGGGCTCGTTCGCGTACGGCACGGTCATGAACCTCCAGGGCTGGGTGCTCCTCCAGGGCATGGGCCAGGGGATCTCCTTCCATCCAGGCGACCCGGTGGCGCAGAACCTGGCGCGTTTCGTCGCGTACTGCGCGGCGACCTCGCTGGGCTGGGACCTGGGGCGGGCTGCGCTGACCGTCGTCCTGACCCTCGCCCTCGGGGCCACCCTGCTGAAGGCGCTGCGGCGGGCCACGCGGAAGGCCGCCTTCGACGCCCCCGTCTCCTTCGGGCAGGAGGGCACCACCGCCCCGGGCACCACCGCCCCGAATCCCCTTCCCGAGGGGGACACGGCCCGTCACGATCGGTGAGATCCGGGGGGTGTGGCGGTGAGCCGCCCCATAGGACCCAGGTCACATACGAAGCGGCGTCGTAGTCCCCGGACCGCCCCCGGGCACCCCCATGGCCGGGTCCGGTGGGTCCCCTCCTGCGAGGGTCCGTAGTAGGCGGGGTCTTTGCCAGGCCGCCGGGGCGTCGGTAGAACTGGATGAGT
>NZ_JBEXKC010000252.1:0-1864 GCF_040609475.1 Streptomyces sp. NPDC004667
GGCGGCGGAGCGTAGGAGCGCCGGTCCCGGCGCAGCTGTGCTGTGGAGATCTCCGAGATCCTTTCCAGCCACTCGCGGGTGCTCATGCCGTGGTTGACCGGGTCGAAGGCCTGCCGTGTGGAGGCCAGCCACACGGTGTGGAGAGTTTGTTCCGGAAGCTCGGACGCCAGCAGCCGGCGAGCGTCCCCACCCAGTTCGACGGCTTCGTCCCCCTCGGACCGGGCGGCGACCTCTTCCGCGTACCCGAGGGCGGCGGCCAGGGCGACTTCCGGGCTGGCCTGGCTGAGGTGCTCGGACAGGCTGGTCAGCCCGAAATCCTCGCCGTAGCCGAGCTCGTAGTAGGCAGGACGTTCCTCTGTCATAGGGCCTCCCCTGGGAATGCCGTCATGATGGTGAATCCTTCTCGGCCCTTGCCCTTGTGGCCCAATACCCTCGCCTTGGCGGCTTTCTCGGCGCGGTCGGCTGATTCCTGTGCTTCCTTGGCGTAATCCTTGTAGGCCCTGGTCCGGTTGTGACGCCCTGGTGTGATCGGTGCTGGCCTCATTTGAGGAAGTCGGAACATACATAGGGCCCGAGTTCTCCCCGCTCCGGGCGGAGCGTTACCTGTACGTCGTCGGGTCGGGTGGCTCCGCTGTTGTCGAGGACCGCGCTGGCGCGGGCGAGGCTGCACACGAGTTGTCCGGTGAGGTTCCGGTCGTGGACGGAGGAGGTGGACAGGGAGAGGTCCGGGATGCGCACGGTGATGCGGTCCTTGCCTCCGGTCACGGTGTACGAGCCGGTACGGACGAGCGTGTTGAGTCCGGAGCGCAGTTCCGGTGCGGGCGGGTCCATCAGGAGTTTGATGACGCCGCCCAGCTCGGTCAGCTGGATGTCCGGCCGGGAGACCCCTTCAAGGCGACCGGTGTCGGATACGTAGTACAGGCGCAGTCCCTTGGTGAGGCCGGCCGCGGACTCGCCCGCGTCCAGGACCCCGGTCGGCTGGACGCCGCACCCGGCGAGGACCAGTCCTGCGGCCAGGAGGCCGGTGGCCGCCGCACGACCGCGGGTCATCGGTCCTCCTCGTTCGTGGCGTGCCGGCGCGGCAGGCGCAGGGTGAACTCAGCTCCGCCGGCGCTCCGGTTCGAAGCTTCGATGGTGCCGCCGTGTAGGCGGGCGTTCTCCAGGGCGATGGCGGTGCCCAGTCCGCTGCCCGATTCCTGGTCCGAGGATCGGGTGCGGGCGGTGTCGGCCTTGAAGAAGCGGTCGAAGACGTGGGCCAGAGCCTCGGGTGGGAGCCCGGGTCCCGAGTCCGTCACGGTGACGGCAAGCCAGTCACCGACGGCTGACAGGGTCACCGTGACGGGGGGTGCGCCGTGGCGCAGCGCGTTGCCGACGAGGTTGGCGACGATGACGTCGACCCGGCGCCGGTCCACGACCTCCCGCACCCCGTCCGGAAGGTGGGTCACCACCCGGTTCTGCCAGCCGCGCAGCGCGAGGCCGGCGCGGATGGCCTCGGCCAGATCGGTCTCCTGGAGCCGGAGGCGGGCCGCGCCCGAGTCGAAGCGGGACATCTCCATCAGGTCGTCGACGAGCCGCGACAACTTCGCCGTCTCCGCGCTGACCGTGCGGGCCGCCCGCGCAGTATCGGGCGGCAGCTGCCCGGCGTCCTCGTCGAGGATGGTCGCGACCATGGTCACCGCGGCAAGGGGAGTTCGCAGTTCGTGCGAGACATCTGCTACGAACCGCCGCGCCCGTGCCTCCTGCTCGCACAGTCGGGCGACGGACGACTCCAGCTCCTCCGCCGTCTTGTTGAAGTCGCGAGCCAGATCGGCAAGCTCGTCGCGGCCGCGCGCTGTGGCCCGGGATGACAGGTCGCCCGCCGCAT
>NZ_JBEXKC010000253.1:0-1837 GCF_040609475.1 Streptomyces sp. NPDC004667
GGCCCGGGGCGCAGCCGCGGGGCCACCGGGTCGGGGGCCGTTCCGAGGGGTGCTCCCGAAGGCGGCAGGGGCGAGGGGCCGGGCACCCCCCTGTCCTGCGCGTGGCGGCGGAGCACCAGGTCCAGCCAGTCCAGGGATGCGGTCAGGAAGCGCGCGTTGTCGCCGTCGGTCGCGTGCATCAGATCACCGTCAGCCGCTGGGAGGGGTCGTACGCGGGCGGGTTCGCGGTCCGGTCCAGGACGAGGAGGCTGTCGACGCCGTCCACCCGCAGCCGCACCGGGTACCCGCCCGGCCGGGCCCGGCGCAGCGCGAACCGGGCCGTGTGCCCGGCGAACGCGCCGGCGGCGTGGGCGTCGCCGCCCAGCAGCAGGAACACCCGCTGCCCGGCGGCGAACGGCGGATCGGCGTTCACGACCACCTCCGCGTCACCCGCCGCGTCACGTACGACGGTGGCCGGCAGCGGGCTGGTGATCCGTGGCGCGAGGGCCAGGTACCAGGGCCCGACGGGCAGTTCGGCGGGCGGCGTCCCGGCCCGCAGCGTCACCGCGCACACGCCCGCGGGCAGCCCGGCGGGCAGGGTGAGGGCCAGCGTCCCGGACGGGCGCGGCGGGCCGCCGGGCGCGGGCGCCGGGACCGGGACGACGAGGGTGGCGTCGGAGCCCAGATGGGTGAGCCGGACGGCGCTCACCCCGCCCAGGTTCGCCCCGCGCAGCTCGACGCGGTCCCCCGCACGGGCGGCGGGCTGCCCTCCGGGGCACACCACGGCGTCGACCCGCGGGGTCGTCGGGCGGACGCCGGTGCTCGCCCGGGGACCGCGGCCGTCGCTGCCGCGGCTGAGCACCGGCACCGGCGTGCGCGCCGGACGCCGGGAATCGATGAGGACCGCCCGCACCTCGAAGGCCGTGGTCAGCCGGTACGGCGTCTGGAAGACGCTCCAGAGGGAGTAGATGTCCTTCTCCTCGAAGGCGTGCCAGGTGATGCGGACGCTGTCCACCTGCCGGGCGACATCGCTGTACGGGGCGCTCTGGGCCAGTTCCGCGCGGGTCAGCAGGGGCCGGGTGTGCAGTGCCTGGAGGGCGCCGCCGAGCAGCCGGTGCGCCACGAGGTCGTTGCCGTCGGGCACGAACGGGGTGAGGAGGTAGCGCAGGACCAGCGGCAGCGCGGGCTCCGCGCCCTCGCCGGGGAGCAGGTCCGGCGGCGGTGCGTTGCGCAGCTCCGCGGCCATGCCGGTCTGGTAGAGGAACAGGTTGACCTGGGCCTCCTGGGCGGTCGGGTTGACCTGGTCCAGGGGCCGGGCCACGGCCGTGGCCCCCGGCAGGACGCCCTTGACGCCGTCGTCCACCAGGGCCCGCAGGGTTTCGGTGACCGCCTCGATGGCCCGCGCGTCGCTCATCGGCCACCGCCCGAACGCCGCCGCAGGTAGTCCTCCAGCGGGACGGCCGGCCCGCGCGGCGACCTGCGGACGGAGGGGGCCTGCTCGGCGGGGGCGGGCCGCGGCCCCGGGCGGACCTCCAGCCGGCCGATGGTGATGTGGACGGTGGTCTCCCCGGCCGCCGGTCCGCCGGCGGGCCCGTCCGGCTCCTGCCTCCGGCCCGCCCGCGTCTCCCCGTACCCGTACCCGTACCCGTACCCGTACCCGTACCCGGGTGCGGTCGTGGGTGCGGGGACGGATCCCGGTCCGGCCGCGGCGCGGGGTTGCGCGGCCGGAGTCGTGGTGCGGCCGGGCCGAACCGCCACCGGAGCGTGGCCCTCGGCGGGCGGTTCCGGCACGTCCGGGCGAGGCGCGGCCCCCTCGGAGGCGTCCGACGGGCCGGGCCCGGCGGCGGGCGCCCGCGGG
>NZ_JBEXKC010000254.1:0-1758 GCF_040609475.1 Streptomyces sp. NPDC004667
CCGCTGCAGTCGGGAGGTCGGCCGCGGTCAGAGGCGTTCGACCTTGAGGGAGGAGGCGCGGTCGTTGAACGTGTCGCCGACGTAGGGGGTGTCGGCGGTGAGCTGCAGGGTGTCGCCCTTGAGGTTCTGGTGGTCGTAGAGGGTTACCTTCCAGCCGGCCGGTACCCGGACGGAGCTGATGGTGTCTTCGCCGACCTGGGGGTCGATGATGCCGTACGTGCCGGCCGCCAAGCGCGCGCTGGCGCCCTTGTAGTGGGCGTCGACGTAGACCGTCGGCCCCTCCGTGACGGGGGCGACTTCGCGGGTGGTCTCGCCGTGGCCGGTGAGGACGACGACGTGGTTGGGCTGGAGCCTGATGGTGTGGTCCGTGTTGAAGATCCCGTTGCCGAGGTCTTGGATGGAGGCCTTGTGCTCGTTGTCCGACTCCATGACATGCCCGTCGTCTCGATGGCTGCTGGTGCGGCAGAGCGTAGGGCGGGCAGTCGCCCGGGCACGGCACTTCGCGCAGGTGTCCCATCGGGGTCAGGCTCATGGCCCACTGCCAAGGAGCCTGCTCCAGACCTGGCACTGCTACGCCTGTGCCCACTCATGCCGAGTTCGGCGAGGGCGGCGAGCTGGTCGGTGTCGAGCCGGTCGCGGCGCTGGCGCTGGTTGGCGAGCCACACGCCAGTGCGGTGCTCGCTTCCGTCGGGGAGGTGTTCGACGTGGGACCGTCCCGGTACGCCTCCGCCTTCCCGCTGGGTGTACTGGGTGAGGGCCTGCACGCCCGCCTCGAACGCGGCTGCGCCCCGCCCGGACGGTTGGGGGCCACACTCGGCTTCGCGGGCACTGTACGGGCTCGTACGACCCGTTCCGGGGTGATGCCCAGCTTCCCGAGCCGGGCCTGCTGCTCGGCGTTCAGACCGGCCCAGTCCCGTCGTTGGGTGGCCAGCCACCGGCCGACGTCCTCCCCGTGCCGGGTCACCCCGGCGGTGACGGCGGTCAGGCGGGCCCCTTCGTCCAGGAGCTGGGTGAGGTAGGCGTAGTGGCGTTGCCAGTCCACCGTCCACCCGCGCTCGCCCGGGTTCCAGCCCTCGTCGATTGCGGCCAGCGCCGCCGCCCTACGTGCGGCGCGCACCGGGTCCTTCCCGAGCCCGCCGGGCCGGCGCACGTTCGTCAGCCACTGCCCGACCTGTACGTCCAGGATGGCCGTGCCCCGCGGGGCCGCCACGGTGCCGTGCAGCTGGTGGTAGGCCCGTGCGGCGGTGAGGTTCTCGGCGAAGGCGGCGTCGGCGGTGTCCCACACGATTCCGAGCTTCTCCAGCTCGGCGGCCCGCTCGCCGGTCTTGGTCCCGGCGCGGAAGGCCCGTCATCCTCCTCGCCTTCGTCCGCGACGACGAAGGCACCGCCGTCTCCCGCGCCCTCGGACTCGGGCCCGACGACACCGCGCAGTTCTTCAAGCGTGGCCTCACCCTGCGCCCTGAACACCGCGCTGGCTGACTCTCACCGTCCACCGCGGCCGCGCCCCGCATTGGTGCACCCCGTTGCCCTACGAGGCCCGCGATCTGAACCTGACCGATCCGACGAGGGGCTACCTGAGATTCTGTGAAGGAGTCCGTCGCCCGCGTGGAGGCCGAGCGGGCGGTGCAGCGCCTGGCCGAGGACGTCGCGGCGGGCACGGCGGCCGAAGGGGAGACATCGAGGGCCCGGGGTCTGTTCAGGCGTCGCGGGTAGCTGTGCGACCTCGGGGAGTCTGGGCAAGCCGCCAGTGAGGGCGGC
>NZ_JBEXKC010000255.1:0-1685 GCF_040609475.1 Streptomyces sp. NPDC004667
GAGCATTGTCTTGCGTGCCTTCATTGCTGTCCCTGTCATCGGTTCCGGTTCGATACCCGGAACGGCTGTCAACACGGATGTGAAGGCCGGATTCCACATGGGGAAGCGCTCGACACCGCAAGCGCACCACCCCTGAAAGTCCCCCACTTCCGAGGCGATCGTAACCGATTGCATGCGTCCTCAACTCGGAATTCCGAAGTGAATTCCAGCTGGTTGTCAATTGCGCTGCCTGGTCGCTTCGGACGGATTCTCTCCGCATTGTGAAAACGAAAAACGCGAGGTCACCCTCGGCCGGCAAGCCGAGGGTGACCCCGATCTCTTTCGAGGTGTCAGGCCGTTCAGATCTTCCAGACCTGGTCGACGTAGCGCGAATCGCACCCCACCTGAGTCAGGGGCGCGCCCCACTCCGGCGTGCGCCAGGAAACGTACATGCATTTGTTGGTGAGCGAGTTCCGGATGGAGTAGCCGCCGCCGGCGACCGGCTCCAGCTTCCACACCTGGTCGGCGAACTCCGGGTGGCAGTCGTACTGCGTCACGGGCGCCCCGTCCTCGGGGGTGCGCCACGAGACCAGCAGGCAGCGGTTGTTGTGCTGGTTGCGGAACTGGTAGCCGCCCGGGACCGGCTCCAGCTTCCAGAGCTGGTCGGCGTACTGCGGGTCACAGTCGACCTGTTGTGCCTGGGCGCCGTTGTCGGGCGTGCGCCAGCCGACGTACGCGCAGCGGTTGCTCAGCGCGTTCTGGATCGAGGCGGTGGTGAAGCGGACGTCCCGGAGCCAGTCGGCGAGGTCGTCGGTTCGGGCGGAGATGGCGCCGGTTCGAGTTTCGGTGGTCGGGGCGCCGAGGCAGCCGCCCTGCCAGGAGCGGGAGTTGACGCCGACGACCTGGCCCGCGGAGTTCAGCAGCGGGCCGCCGGTGTCGCCCTTGCAGAGCACGTCCGCGCCCTTGCCGGTGATGGCGAGGGTGGTGGCGGTGGCAGGGCCGACGGTGAAGGTGCCGGTGTGGAGCTTGTCCGGCACCCACTCGGTCTTCGTACGGCCGAATCCGGCCGCGGTCAGGTCGGCACCGGTCGCCGGGGCAGCGGTGGCGAGGGGGGCGGGCGCGATCGTGGTGACCGCGGTGGAGAGTCGTACGAGGGCGGCGTCGCGGTCGTCGCGTGGGGCGATCTCGGTGATCTCGACGGTCTTGCCGTCGCTGAGCGTCGCGGTGGTCTTGAGGGCCGGCTTGCCGGCCGTGACCGGAGTGCCGGGGGTGGCGGCGAAGCAGCTCGAGGCGGTGAGAACCCAGAAGCGGTCGACCAGAGTGCCGCTGCAGGCACGGGAGTTCGCCTCGTCGCCCAGGTTGATCCGGACGGCGTACGGGTGCGTGCCGGTGGCGGCCTCGGGGCCGGAGACCGCGGCGGAGGGGGTGGCCGGTATCAGGCCCACCGACATCACAGCGGCGGTGGCCAGCAGGCCGGAGATCCGGGCTGCGCGCGGACGGAGTGCGGACACGTGAGTTCCTTCGCAGGCAGGGCGCGGGCGTGCGGACATGGCCTCGCAGCGCCGCGGCGCCGGTCGGCCACTCGGCCGACGGTTCGAGGGGGCGGTACTGATGGCGCGGTGCGGGCGGCGCAGTGTGAGTGAGCGCCGCCGGTGTTACTTGGCGGTGCGGATCTCCATGAGCATGAAGTCGCGGCCCTGCTCGTC
>NZ_JBEXKC010000256.1:0-1671 GCF_040609475.1 Streptomyces sp. NPDC004667
CGCACCAGGTGACGGCGAGCCAGCCGTTGTTGCCGATCTCGGTGCCGAGGAGGAGGCCGCGGAGGGTTTCGATGGCGGGGGTGAAGGGCTGGTACTGGGCGATGGGCTGGAACCAGCCGGGCATGGAGTGGACCGGGGTGAAGGCGCTGGAGAGCAGGGGCAGCAGGATCAGGGGCATCGCGGAGTTGCTGGCGGCTTCGGCGTTGGGGCTGACCAGGCCCATGCCGACCGCGATCCAGGTGAGGGCGGTGGCGAAGAGGGTCAGGAGTCCGAGGGCGGCGAGCCATTCCAGGACGGTGGCGTCGGTGGAGCGGAAGCCGATGGCCACGGCGACGGCCGCGATGAGGGCCACGCTGGCGACGCACTGCAGGACGCTGCCGGCGACGTGGCCGATGAGGACGGAGGGGCGGTGGATGGCCATGGTGCGGAAGCGGGCGATGATCCCCTCGGTCATGTCGTTGGAGACGGATACGGCGGTGCCGATGGTGGTGCTGCCGATGGTCATCAGGAGCAGGCCGGGGACGACGTAGGCGAGGTAGGCGGAGCGGTCGGGGGTGCCGCCGCCGATGCCGGCGCTCATGGTGTCTCCGAGGATGTAGACGAAGAGCAGGAGCAGCATGACGGGGGTGAGGAGGAGGTTGAGGGTGAGGGAGGGGTAGCGGCGGGCGTGCAGGAGGTTGCGGCGCAGCATGGTGGCCGAGTCGCGGGCGGCGAGGGTGAGGGTGCTCATCGGGTGGCCTCCGTCGGCTGGTGGGGGATGGCGGTGGTGTCGGTGAGGGCGAAGAAGACGTCGTCGAGGTCGGGGGTGTGGACGGTGAGTTCGTCGGCTTCGATGCCGGCGGTGTCCAGGTGGTCGAGGAGGGTGCGCAGTTCGTGCTGGGTGCCGCCGCTGGGGACCTGGAGGGTGAGGGTTTCGTCGTCGGGGGTGGCGGCGGGCAGGGCGTGGGCGGCGCTCTGGTAGGCGGTGGGGTCGGTGAAGCGCAGGCGGACGTGGCCGCCGGGGACGAGGCGCTTGAGTTGTTCGGCGGTGCCTTCGGCGGCGATGCGGCCGTTGTTGAGGACGGCGATGCGGTCGGCGAGCTGGTCTGCTTCTTCCAGGTACTGGGTGGTGAGGAAGACGGTGACGCCGCCGGTGACCAGTTCGCGGATGATCTGCCACATGGTGTGGCGGGAGCGGGGGTCGAGTCCGGTGGTGGGTTCGTCGAGGAAGATGATGCGCGGGCTGCCGACCAGGGTCATGGCGATGTCCAGGCGGCGTTTCATGCCGCCGGAGTAGGTGGAGGCGGGTTTCTTCGCCGCGGTGGTGAGGTCGAAGCGTTCCAGGAGTTCGGCGGCGGTCCGGCGGCCCTCGTGTTTGGGCAGGTGGTGGAGGTCCGCCATGAGGAGCATGTTCTCCTCGCCGGTGATCAGGCCGTCGACGGCGGAGAACTGTCCGGTGACGCCGATCGCGGCGCGGACGGCCTGCGGTGAGGCGGTGAGGTCGTGGCCCGCGACCCGGGCCTGTCCCGCGTCGGCGGTGATGAGCGTGGAGAGGATCTTCACGGCGGTGGTCTTGCCCGCGCCGTTCGGCCCGAGCAGGGCGAAGACGGTGCCTGCGGGGACGGCCAGGTCGATGCCGTCCAGGACGGTCTTGTCACCGTAGGACTTGCGCAGCCCGTTCGCCGCGATGGC
>NZ_JBEXKC010000257.1:0-1637 GCF_040609475.1 Streptomyces sp. NPDC004667
CTCTGGCCAGCGACGTGGCCGGACCGGCCGTGCCGGTCCCTATCCGGCCAGCTCGCGGGCGGTGGCGACGGCCTCGGCTGGCGGACCCGGAGTCCCTGCCCCGGCTCGGGGCCCTGTGGTTCCACCGGGAGGCTTTCGGCCTGCTGCTGCGGTCGGTGCCACCGGCGCGGCGAGCGGCCTTCGTCGACGCCGTCGTCGCCGCGGGCCGTCCGCGCGGCAACGTCCGTGCGCACGAAGGGGTGCTCGCCCGGCTGCCGGCCGCCGAACGGCACGGCCGGGCCCGCGCCGCGGTCGAGGTACTGCGCGCCGAGGGCACGACGGGCTGGCCGCTCTGGGGATCCCTCGCGCTGCTGCCGCCCGCGGAGGCCCGCCCCGAACTCCTCGCGGCGCTCCACACGAACGACGCCGACGAGCGCGGGACGGTCTGGGAACGGCTGACCGTCAACGCGGGCCTCACCGGTGATCCGGGGGAGGTCGCGACGGTCCTGGCGCTGGCCGCCGGCCGGCTGGCCAACGAGCGGGACCCCGTACGTCAGGAGGCCCTGTCCGCCTTCGACGAGCTGCCGGTGCCGCTCCTCGCCGCGGCCCTCGACGCCGGCCCGGTCGCGGTGTCCCCCGGGACCGCCGCGACCGTTGCGGCCTCCGGGGGCCGTACCGGGGCCGAGTGCCTGGAGCGGCTGTGCCGGGACGCCCTGCGGGCCCGGGACTGCTCCGCCCTGAGCCGGGACACGGTCCGCTCCCTCGCCGTGAACCTGCTCGCCGCCGGGGACGCGCCCGGCGGCGGGGACCGCGGCGCCACCGCCCGGCGGACCGCGGTGCGCATCGTCGAGGCGCTGACCGCGCACACCGGTACGGTCGTACTCGGCCGCCCGGGAGGCCTGTCGCCGGGCGGCGGTACGCGCGCCCTGCTCGACGCGCTCGGCCCGTGGCTGGACCGGACCGCCGCCCGCGGGGACTTCGCGCCCCTGCTCGCGCTGGTCACCTCCTTCGGGCATCGCGCGTACCGGATCCCGGAACTCCAGGACCGGCTCGAACAGGCACTGCGCACCTGCCCGGACGGGGTCTTCGGCGAGGCCGCCGCGGTCTGGCTGGCCGATCCGGCGACCCGCGGTCACCGCGTGGCCCGGCTGCTGGAGCGGGAGCCCTCGGCCGTCTTCCTGCCCCCGGTCCTCGCCGTACTCGCCGCGGAGCGCACCGACCTGCTGGACCTGGCGCTGACCGGGAGCCCCGTCCCGGGCGGCAGGTTCCCGGCGGCCGGCGCTCCCCGGCCGCTTCCCCCCTTCCGGTACGCCGACCGGTGGCTGCCCCGGCAGCAACGGGACGCGGTCCGGCTGGCCGCCGACGCCCTCGCCGGTCCCGGCCGGGGTCTCGACGAACGCGCCGCGCTGCTGCGGGCGGTGGCCCCGGTACCGGAACACGGGCGGGCCCTGATCCAGCGGTACGCCGGCGGCGCGCGGGGGCCCGCGGAGGCTGCGGATTCCCCGGACGGCCGCGCCGAGGCCGCTCTGGCGTCGGCAGCGCTCACGGCGGCCGCCCTGGAGGCGGCCTCCCATACGGACGACCCCGCCTCGGCCCTCGCCGTCCTCCTCGACCACGCGGGCGACGACGGCGCCGCGGCCGCCTGGTCCGCGGCCGGC
>NZ_JBEXKC010000259.1:0-1605 GCF_040609475.1 Streptomyces sp. NPDC004667
CCGAAGAAGTCCGCATCGAACTCCCCCGCATCGTGCAGGAAACCCCCCTCCCGCACATACGAACGACCAGGAACACCAGGCTCAGGATCGAACAGACCCTCCACGTCCCACCCACGGTCCACCGGGAAACCCGACACCGCGTCCACACCCGAGGACACCAGATCCCACAAACCCTCCGGAGAACTCACCCCACCCGGAAAACGGCACGCCATCCCCACGATCGCGATCGGCTCGTTGCCGCGCTCCTCGGCCTCGCGCAGCCGTGCCTGCGTCTCGTGCAGTTCGGCCATGGCGCGGCGGAGGTATTCACGGAGCCTGGTTTCGTTCCCCGTGGCGTCCTGGTTGGTGTCGTGAGCGGACACGGCTCTCCCCTGGAGGTGTCGGTGCAGGGCTTCAGATGGAGCGGAAGCCGCTGTCGAGCAGCTGGAACAGTTCGTCGTCGGATGCGGAGTGGAGCAGTTCGGTGACCTTGCCGCGGTCCGGGTCCGCCGGGGCCCCGGCGGTGGCCGGCGCGGTGGTGGCGGTGGCGGTTTCCGTGGCGGTGACCGTGGTGCCGAGTTCGGCGAGCAGCGCGGTGAGGTGGTCGGCGACCGTCCGGCGGGCGTCCCGGTCGAGGTCGGCCCGTGCGGTCGCCGCGCCGAGCTGCCCGATCAGGGCGAGCACGGAGGCTTCGGCGCCGGGCAGTTCCGCGTCGAGGTGTTCGACGAGGGCCCGGGGCGTCGGGTGGTCGAAGACGAGGGTCGGTGTCAGGCGCAGGCCGGTCTCGGCGCTGAGCCGGTTGCGCAGTTCGACGGCGGTGAGCGAGTCGAAGCCGGCTTCCCGGAAGCTGCGGTCCGCGCCGACGTCGGACGGGCCGGCGAATCCGAGGACGCGCGCGACCTCGGTGCGTACGAGGTCCAGGAGCAGTACCGGGCGTTCGGCGCGGGACAGGCCCGTGATCCGGTCGGCGAGGGTCTCCCGCCGGGGGCCGGGGGCGTCGGGCCGGGGCGCGGCGGCGGGTCGTTCGTCCGGGCCGAGCAGGGAGCCGAGAACGGGCGGGAGCGCGTCCCCGGCCTCCCGGGCGGCGGTCCGGTCGAGGCGCAGCGGCAGCAGGACGGGCCGGCCGGTGGCGCGGGCCGCGTCGAAGAGGTCGAGGGCCTCGGTCTGCGGGAGCGCGGCGAGGCCGGTGCGGCGCAGCCGGGCGGCGTCGGTGCCGTCGAGGGCGCCGGCCATGCCGTCGCCGGCCCAGGGGCCCCAGGCGAGGGAGACGGCGGGCAGTCCTCGGGCGTGGCGCCAGGCGGCGAAGGCGTCGAGGTGGGCGTTGGCGGCGGCGTAGGTGGACTGTCCGGCGCTGCCGAGCAGGCCGGCGGCGGAGGAGAAGAGCACGAACGCATCGAGCGGCAGGTGGGCGGTGAGGTCGTGGAGGGCGTGGACGGCGTCGGCCTTGGGCCGCAGGACGGCGGCGAGGCGCTGCGGGTCCTGGGCGGTGAGGAGGCCGTCGTCGAGGACGCCCGCGGTGTGCACCACCGCGGTGAGGGGGTGTGCGGGCGGGACGGCGTCGAGGAGTGCGGCCAGCGCGGTGCGGTCGGCGGCGTCGCAGGCGGCGAGGGTCACCTCGGCGCCGAG
>NZ_JBEXKC010000260.1:0-1604 GCF_040609475.1 Streptomyces sp. NPDC004667
CGGGCACCAGGGCGCCGGCTACCCGCAGCTCGGCGCAGCATGGGGCATCACCCGCCAGTCCGCCCGCACCAAGTGGCCCGACGCCGTACCCTCCCGCGCCCACCTCCCCCAACCCCCGGTACCCGTCCAGCACGCCGGCGGCACCGCCGCCGTCCTCCACCAGCCCGACACCGACGGCCTGTGGATGTTCACCGCCCTGGCCGCCGACGGCACCCAGCACGTCAGCCCGGCCGAATACACGAGCAGCACGGCCGCCGCCCACGACGCCCGCGCCTTCCTCGCCGAACACCCCGCGGGCGGAACATGGACATGCGAGCACTGCGGTGCCGGCAACCCCGCCGCAACCCCGTACACCTGCGGATTCTGCAACCACCGCCGCGAGCGGACTCGCTAGTCCGACGCCGAGCCAGCCCGCCGCCGCAACGGCCCCGGCAGATTCAGGCCGACCCGCCGGGGCCGACGCCGCCAGGACGGCATCCCCGCGCCCGAGTCGGCCCTCTCGGGGCCGACCGGAGCACCGGCTTGTCCTTCGCGACTGCCGCGGCAAAGCCGGGCCCACACCCGGGGTGCGGGCCCGATTCCCGGCATCCCCTAACGAGCTCGTGCATGGCTGGCTGTGGCACGTCGAAAGGTGTAGGTCGGCGCGGTGGTCACTGTGGCTGACGGGCCCCGCGGGTGGCGGTCTGCTGGTCTGAAAGCAGTCCGGCGATGGCTTGGATCGTGTCACTCATCTGTTCGCGTCGGCCGTGGTGGCGGGCGAGTGCCCCCCAGTTTTTGAGGTGTGCGATGCCGTGCTCGACGCGGATCCGGCGTGAGGAATGTGCCTTGCGCTGGCGTTCGTAGATCTCTCCGTACCAGTCGGGCGGGTTCTTCTTGAACTTGCGGTGTGGTGGTGTCACCACTTGGCCGCCGGTTTGGGCGCCCAGGCCCTGATAGCCGGCGTCAGCGAGGATTTCCACGGCCGGGCCAACCGCCAGGTGTCTGACCTGGCCTAACTGCCGGGCATGGGTGATATCGGCACAGCTTGCCGGCTGGGCGGAACTGCAGAACAGGAGTCTGCCGTCGGCGTCGGTGAGGACCATAGCCTTGACGGCGTTCTGCTTGTTCTTGCCGGAGATAAACTGCTCCCGGTCCTTGCGGCCGACGGCGGGCCTGCAGACGCGGATCTCGGTGCCGTCGATGATCCCGGTCTGTCCGCTGGAGCCCAGGTGGTCGATGACCTCGGCGAGGGTGCGGAGCCGGAGGCCGGTGGCGATGGTGCAGCCGCGGGTTGCGAGCAGGGGCCGCACCTCGCCGATGGCGCGGGTGATCGTGGAGCGGTCGACGTCGAACCAGCAGGCCAGCACGTCGTGAGTAGCACCGTGGCGAAGGTGGACGAGCGTGGCCAGGAGCCGGTCGACGAAGACCAGCCGATGCTTTGCCCCGGCGCCGACGGCCCGCTTGCGTGGCCTGGACTCTAGCCTCGCCTGGTGCCGTTCATGCCATAACGGACCAACCTCGGCGACGAGTTCGGCGATCACCTCGGCCGACAGACCTGTGATCTTCCGGTCACCGATGATCGCTGCACGAGACCCGTTCCCCACCACACGAACATGATCAGGGAT
>NZ_JBEXKC010000261.1:0-1604 GCF_040609475.1 Streptomyces sp. NPDC004667
GGACGGCCAGGAGGTGGGGCAGCTGGTCGGTCGAGCGGGGTGCGAGGTCCCACTCGGCGAAGCACAGGTTCCGGGCCCAGCGGCGAACCCGGGCGAGGGTCTCGCGCAGCGGGTCCAGGGAGGCGAAGTACCAGGAGCAGTGGGCGAGGACCACGTGGTCGAACCCGCTGTCGGGGAAGGTGACCTTCTCGTCGAGGACGTCCAGGCCGAGACGGAAGTCGATGCGGGAGCCCAGCGGCGTTGCCTTGAGGTGCTTCGCCGACTGCCCCAGGGTGACCGGGGCGCCGTACGACGGGTCCGCGATGTCGACGGCGACCACCCGGCCATGTGGGCCGACGGCCTCGGCGAGGACGGCCGTCATGTCGCCCTGTCCGCAGCCGACCTCCAGTACGGACGCTCCGGCCGGGATGTCCCAGCCGGAGACGAGTGCGGCCCGGTAGCGGGTCTGGGACAGCTGGATACCCGGGCTCATGGCGCCGGCTGCCATTGAGGCCGCGATCGAGGGTGACTTCGCCATCAGATCGGTCTTGTTCACAGGATCTCCGTCGTGCTCATCGGGTGCCATGCGTGTCGATGCCGCAATCTTGCAGGACGGGGGCGCCGCCGACGTCGAGGAGCAGCCCACCAGGTCATGCCGGTCGCCCTCCCGTGACCTCGGACCCGTTGTTGAGAGTCAGTTCGCCTCAGGTTGTGCCCGCCAGGGTGGGTGTGGAGGCGCCTATAGCCAGGTGACGTCGTCGCCGTCGACGATCAGGTTGCCCCAGGCGGGGATGCGGTGGAACTTCTTGTTCTCGCCGCCAACGATGCTCTTGCGCCCGACGCCGACGCCGTCGGTGAGGGTGTAGCGGCCCTCGTGGACCTTGTCGTGGGCGGGCACGAAGGTGTCCTGATCGCAGACGGCGTTGGTGGACCACATGCCGTGCACTCCGGAGTACTCGGTGTACCGGCGCAGCATCGCCTCGCGCCGGTACCGTCCGACGTACTCGGGCTGGGGCTGGGGGGCGGCTTCGCCTGCCGCAGCGGTCACCACGGCTACCGGTGCGCCGGCCGGGCGAGCGGGAGCGGATGCCTCTGCGGCGTCGGGGGCGATCACGGCGCAGGTTTGGTCGGAGTAGGCCACGCACACGGTGCCGTCGGGGGGCGACGGCGATGGCCGGGGCCTCGTCCGGGACGCGGCAGTACCGCCGTTGAAGGCCCTGGCCGACCTGCGGTACGTCATCGCCCGGACCGGCCAGGACGCCGCGTTCACCAGGGTGAGGGTGCGGTCGGAGGTACGAGGACGTGCCTGCGCAGGCCGGGCCGGAGGTGGTCCGGGGGGCAGTAGTGGTGGGCGGGAGTCGGGGAACCTCCGGGAAGACGGGTGCGGGACCCGCACCGGGATCGCCTTCGAGGAGCCGTACTTGCGGGCTTGCGCGAGTCTGGTCCCGCCGCCGGGAAGCGTGTTGCGGTTCAGCCAGCGGACGGATCGCGTCCGCCGTCCAGGTCGAGGGTGGCGACCGCGCCTCCCTCCGGAGCGTTCGCGAAGGTCAGCCTGGCGCCGAGGACGCGCGCCTGCCCGAGCGCGATGGTCAGCCCGAGTCCGTGCCCGCGTCCCCGCTCGGGGC
>NZ_JBEXKC010000262.1:0-1555 GCF_040609475.1 Streptomyces sp. NPDC004667
CGCGAGCACCGCGGCGGGATAGCCGGGCCCTTGGTCCCGTACGAGGATCCGTGCGCCCGTAGCGGTTGCCTCCACGGCGACTTCGACGGGGTCGGCTCCGTGCCGGTGGGCGTTGGTGACGAGGTTGACCACGATCCGTTCCACCCGGCGCGGATCGGTCTCCAGGGTCCTGGTGGCACGGACCGCCACTGCGGTGGGCGTCCCCGTGCGGCGGACGATGTCGGTGACCAGTTCGCCCAACGGCACTGCGTCGGTCCGCGCCCGTTCGGCTCCGGCGTCGAGCCGGGAGATCTCCAGGAGGTCCTCGACCAGCCCGTTCAGGGCCCGGGCGCGGTCGCGGACGAGCTCGGCCACCTCGTCGCCCTCCGGGAGGAGCCCGGCGGCGGTGGACAACCCCATCAGCGGGGTGCGCAGTTCGTGCGCGACGTCCGCGGTGAAGCGGCGCTCGCCCTCCAGTTTTTGCTGCAGGGTCGCAGCCATTGCGTCCACGGCCGCCGACATCTCGGTGATCTCGTCACGGGCCCGGCCGCCCGGTCCGATCCGCGCGTCGAGGTCGCCGTCGGCGATGGCCCGGGCGGTGCGGGATCCCCGGCGCAGCCTGCGGTTCATCGGTTCGGTGGCCAGGGCGGCGAGCGGTACGACGACCAGGAGAGCGGCGAGCACGGCCTTGATGATGCTGCGGTCCAGGAGCTGGAGACCGCGTACCTCGGAGCTCATGTCCGTCCGGGCGACGAGTACCTGGCCGCCCTCGACGGGCATGGCCGCCCACATCCAGTACCAGTTGGGGGGTTTGCGGTCGTTCCAGGTCGCATACAGCGCGGCTGGGTCCTTGGCGGCCAGCGCCTGCGCGAGCGGTGCGCCGAGCCGCTCCGGGGTGAGGACTTCGACTTCGAGCGGCGCGCTGCCCGTGCGGGTGTACTCGCGCTCCGCGGCTGCCAGGCGAGCGGAGAGGCGTTCGTTCCCGGTGCGGTCGCTTCGTTCGGCCATCGCCTGGTGGACGAGGAGGCCTATCACGGTGGCCACCGCGCAGCAGGCGGCGGCGGTCAGGGCGGCGATCTTCCAGCGCAGGGCGCGCGGGTTGAGGAGTGCCATGGGTGCGGACGGCTCCTCAGTGGCGGACGAGTTTGTAGCCGAAGCCCCGGACGGTCTCGATCCGCTCGGCTCCGATCTTCTTGCGCAGCCGCAGGACGCACAGGTCCACGACCCGGGTGTCGCCTTCCCAGCCGTAGTCCCATACGTCTCGCAGGAGACGGCGGCGGTCGAGCACGGCGCCGGGAGCCGCCGCGAACTCCAGCAGCAGCCGCAGCTCGGTGGGGGTCAGCGGAACGGGCCGTCCGCCCCGGTGCACCTCCAGACCGAGGGTGTTCACGGACAGGTCCCCGAAGACCAGCTCGCCGGGGATCGTCCCGGCATCTGCGGAGACGACTGCGGGATTCGCCGGCCCGGCCCCCCGTGCCGGGGTGGCCTCCGGTTCGGCGGGCCGGAAGGTGGCGCGGCGCAGCAGTGTCCGGATGCGGGCGACGAGGACGGGGGTGTCGACGGGTTTGACGACATA
>NZ_JBEXKC010000263.1:0-1428 GCF_040609475.1 Streptomyces sp. NPDC004667
GCCCCCGGGGACCCCTCCCCGGGGGCCCGCCTCCCCCTTTCCCGTGGCGCCCACGGCCGCCGCGGTTCCCGTGTCCCGCCGTATCCACCGTCTGGCGAAACGTGAGCATGCAGTACCCGACGAGAACCCCGCCCGTCGGCGAGCGGCCCCGGGCCCGGTCGGCCCTGGTGTCCGTACTCGCCGCGAACATGCTGGTCGACGCATTGGAGGTGTCCGCGACCCTGGTGGCGCTGCCGTCCGTCGGCGATGACCTTGCCCTGTCCGTCCCCCAACTCCAATGGCTCGTCAGCGGATTCGCCGCGGGCTTCGGCGGGCTCCTGCTGCTCGGGGGCCGGCTCGTCGAACACCTCGGCCGCCGCCCGGTCTTCCTCGCCGCGCTCCTCGTCTTCGCCGCCGCCTCCCTCGTGGGCGCGCTGACGGACAGCGCGGCCCTGCTGACCGTCACCCGCGTGCTCAAGGGCGGCTGCGTGGCGCTGACCGCCCCCACGGGCCTGGCCATCGTCATGGCGGCCGTCCCCGACGGCCCGGCCCGCCGCCGGGCCGTGTCCCTCTACACCTTCTTCGGCGCCGCCGGGTTCTGCGCCGGGCTGCTCCTGTCGGGGCTGCTCACCGGCTCCGGTTGGCGCTGGACCTTCGCGTTCCCGGCCCCCGTCGCCCTGCTGCTGTTCGCGGCCGGCCTGGTGCTCGTACCGCGGGACCGGCCCGGACCCCGCCCGGCGGCCGGGGACCGGTGGCGGGCGGTGACCGCCGCGCTCGCGCTGACCGCGACCGTCCTGCTGCTGGTGTACGGACTCGCCGGCCTCGGCGCTCCGGCCGGGCAACGGCGCAACGCGGCCCTCGCGTTCGCGGGGGCGGTGGTGTGCGCCGCCGTCCTCGTACGGGCCGAACGCACCGCCGCCCGCCCGCTCCTGCGGACCGCGCTGCTGCGGCACGCGCCGCTGCTGCGCTCCGCGCTGGGGGCGGCCGCGCTCAACGGCTCGTACACGGGCTTCCTGCTCATCGCCACCCTCCACCTGAGGGAGGCCGGCCGGAGCCCCTGGCAGACCGCGCTGGCCTTCCTGCCGGCCGCCGCACCGCTCGCGCTGAGCGCCCTGTACTCGGCGCGGATCGCCATCCGGCTGGGCCCGGCCCGCGCCGTCGCCGCGGGCGCCGCCGCCGCACCGCTCGGCTACGCCCTCTACCCGCACACCGGCGGGGGGCCGGTGCACCCCACCGACCTGCTGCCCGCGACCGCCTGCGTGGGCGTCGCGTTCGTGCTCGCCTTCACCGCCCTGCACCTCCAGGCCACCTCCTCGCTCCCGCCCGGACTCCAGTCGGCGGGGGGCGGGCTCTACCAGACCTGCGTACAGCTCGGGGCGGCCCTGACGGTGGCCCTGACGTCCGCGTTGATCACGGCCGGCCGGGGCCCCGCGCTCTGGCTGGTCACCC
>NZ_JBEXKC010000264.1:0-1404 GCF_040609475.1 Streptomyces sp. NPDC004667
CCAGCCCCGGCCGTCCCACTGCGGGCAGTGGTCCAGGATCTCGCGCACCTTGTCGCGTATGAGGTCCACGGGGGCGCTGTGGTCGCAATGGAGGAACACCGTGCCGGTCATCTGCGCGCCGCCGCGCGACCAGTTCTCGAAGGGGCGGGTGGTGAAGTAGGAGACGGGCATCGTGATGCGGCGCTCGTCCCAGGTCCGCACCGCGAGGAAGGTCAGGGTGATCTCCTCGACCACTCCCCATTCATTGGCGACCACGACGGTGTCCCCGATGCGCACCATGTCGCCAAAGGCGATCTGGAACCCGGCGAAGAGGTTGCCCAGCGTCGACTGGGCGGCGACGCCGGCGACGATCCCGATGATGCCGGCGGAGGCCAGCACGGAGGTGCCGAGCGCACGGAAGCTGGGGAAGGTCAGGAGCATCGCCGCGACCGCGACGACGCCGACGACGGCGGTCACGACCCGCATGATCAGGGTCACCTGGGTGCGGACCCTGCGGACCCGGGCCGGGTCCCGGGTGCCGGTCGCGTAGCGCGCGTAGCCGGATTCGACGGTGGCGGAGGTCATGCCCACGATGAGCCAGGCTCCCGCACCGATCAGGGCCAGGGACAGGGCGCGGCCCACGGCCTCCTCGTGGTCCTGGAGGAGCCTCCACACCGTCTGCCGGTACGCCGCCCTGAGCAGCGCTGCGAGCAGCACGATCTGCAGGGCGGTGCGGCAGCGGCGCAGGGAGTTCCACAGGGGTGTTTCGGGGTGCCGCGCGTCGGCGCGGCGCAGCAGCACGTCGATGACCCATCCGACGACGGCGGTGAGCAGAATCGAGCCCCCGAGTACGGTCAGCAGGCGAAGGGCGCTGTTCATATCTCCTCGGTGGATGCAGACGGCACGGACCTCATCCGCCTGCCCCGATGGGCTGGGCCGACACGGGGTGGGTGTGTGCGTTCGCTGCGAGGGGTCGGCGGGGCCGTGGGGCCGGTGGCCGTCCGTACTCACCGCCGCGGGAGCGGGGTTCGCCCTCAGGGCCGACGGCCCATCGGCGATCGCGCAGGGCGCGGTGAACTGCCCCTGCGCGGATGTGTCTAGTGGTGTCGCCTGAGGCTCGTGATGAGGATGCCGACCGCGAACGCGATCAGGAGCAGGTGCAGCCAGACCGGGCCGGGCGGGGCGCCGGAGAGGGATGCGAGGGGTAAGTGCGTTTCGATGTGCCGAATCGCTTCCATGGCGGGCGTATGCCCGCGAACCGCCCTTCGATGCGGGCCGGTTCCGGTTCCCTGTCCCCCGCGGTCTCACCGGGCTTGCGGGTGGGCGGACACGGCGGTGCGGGGCCGCTTCGGGAAACGGCCCCGCACCGGGCGTCGTCGGAGGGTGCGCGCAGGGGGCGCGCAGGGGTCAGGCCCCTTCGCCGAG
>NZ_JBEXKC010000265.1:0-1368 GCF_040609475.1 Streptomyces sp. NPDC004667
GCTACGTACGCCAGGACGAGCGCATCGAGGGCGTGGAGCGTGCCCTTGCCAAGGCGCGGGCCGGGGAGTCGGCGGTCCCCACCGGGCACGCCACCGTCGCGGGAGCCGTGAGCCAGCTGCACGAGGCACGCCGGCTCGACAACGACATCGCCGGGGTCGACGCCGCACTGCGCCAGGCGGAGGACAGCCTGCGCATGAACCCCCGGGTACGGGAAGGGCTGATGTTCCGGCTGGTCCTGCGCACGGGCCTGGACACCCTGGAGATCTGCGCCGTCGTACTGCGCGTCTCGGCCCGGGCGCTCACGGACCTGGCGAAGGCGCGCGAGAACGAGCCGCTGTTCTCACCCGCGGTGACCCGGGCCCTTCGGGACCTGTTCGGGCACATGGCGCTGGCCGTCCACAGCTTCTCCCGGCTGATCACTGCACAAGTCACCACGAACGCCGAGGAGCAGGAGGAACGGCTCACGCGGGAGCTGGGCATGGCACGGGAGTCCCGGGACCTGCTGGCGAGCCTGCTGCTGGAGCAGCTGCGCACCGCGCCCGCGCAATGGCAGCTGCACGGCGCCCTGCTCGCCGATGTGGACCGCGTGCTGGACGAACTCGACGTGGACAAGCGGTCCCACCGGCTCATGGAGGAACTGGACCGCCACGCCCGGCTCCGGCGAGGGCGCGGCGGCCGGCTCCCTGGTGTGCTGCGCCGCCGCGGGTGACCCGGGCCGCCAGGACACCCTCCGCCTCGTCGACCTCGCGCGGCTACGTGGTGGCCGCGCCGGACCACCCGTACGAGTCCGACGGCAGGGCGGGCTCGGCAAGCGCCCGCTCCTGCCGCTCGGCGGTGACCCCGCCCTGCCGCCGGCCGACATCGAAGACACCAGCCGGGACGGTGCCTGGCCACGGGTGACGGCTGGAAGCGCCGGCTCACCGTCACCGGCACGGGCCACCCGGGCTTCACGGACTGGCGCCGAGGCCGTGCTCCAGCGGAGCTGACGGCTTCGGCGTCACCTCAGGGGCGGGGGCGTCCGGCCGGGGCTCCCGCCTGCGCGACCTGGCGGCCGGGACGCGGGGCCCGCGGTCCTCGATCTCGAACGACAGCCCGTCCGCCACGAGTTCGGCGCGGACGACCACCTTCGAGCGGGGCGGCGAGAACCGGGTCGCGTTGTCCAGCGGCTCCGCCTGCAGGTGGCCGATCTGACTGATCGCGTGGGGCTCCACGCTCGCCTCGTCCAGTGCCTGCCGTTCGATCCGCCGAAAGTCCTCGACCTCGGCGGCGGCCTCGCGAAGCAGGTCGGCGACGCGCATGGGCTCGGTGTGCGGATCCGGGATGCCGCCGGCGCGGATGAGCAGGTTCTCGATCTGTCGTCGCATCCC
>NZ_JBEXKC010000266.1:0-1359 GCF_040609475.1 Streptomyces sp. NPDC004667
GGCACCCGGTGGGGCCGCCCGCGCACGGGTGCGCGGGCGGCTCCTGGGCGCTACTTCTCCTCTTCCTCCATCTCCTCCGAGGAGCGGAAGTAGATGACGACGCCGACGCCCGGCTTGCGGCTCTCCTCGTCGCCCTCGAGCGGGTCTCCGTGGATGATGTCCTTCTGCATGCTGTTCACCTCCCCTGCGGGTGCGAGGACGGCTCGGCCCGCACGGGCGCCGTGGGCAGCCCGCGGCCGAGAAATCTCAGGGACCGCCGGATCACGGCCAGGTGGTCGGCGCCGTCGTAGCCGTCGTGGCCCGACTCCAGCCACATCAGCTCGTGCGCCACACCGCCCGCCCGCAGCACGTCCAGGTACGCCTCCACCTGCTGCGGCGGGCACTTGGCGTCCCGGCGCGCGGCGACGAGCAGCAGCGGGGCGCGGATGGCGGCCGCGTACGAGGACGGCGAGGCGTGCGCGTAGGCCTCGGGCACCTCGTCCGGGGTGCCGCCGAACAGCTCGGTGTCCAGAGCCTGGAGGGCGGGGGTGGAGTGCCGGAAGGCCGTGGCGCAGTCGGCGAGCGGTTTGACGGCGACCCCGGCGTGCCACAGGTCCGGCCGGGTTCCCATGGCCAGCAGCGTCAGGTAGCCGCCCCACGAGGTGCCGCACAGTCCCACGGCGTCCGCGCGGCCGATGCCCCGGTCCAGCAGCTCGGCGCGGGCCCGGACCAGGTCGGCGACCTGGGTGTGGCCGACGCCCTCGGAGTAGGCGGAGCGCCAGCGCGGCCCGTAGCCGGTCGAGCCCCGGTAGTTGACGCGGGCCACGGCGTAGCCCGAGCCGACGAGGGCCTGCACCATGGGGTCGTAGGCGTCGCGGTCGTGGTCGGCCGGTCCGCCGTGGACGAGGAAGACCAGCGGGTACGGGGCCGGACGGTCGGCGGGCGTGGTGACGAAGGTGTGCACCGGCCCGTCGGGGCCGGGCGTCCACAGGTCCTGGCGGCGGCCGAACCGGGGAAGGCGCCACCGGCTCTGCCCCGGCAGGGCCGCGCCCGACAGGGACATCGCGCGCGGCACGTTCACCGCGTCGGTCCAGATGAAGTGCACGTCGCCGTCGGCGGCCGGTGACGCGTCCAGGACGCTGCCCTCCGGAGTGGGCACCACGGTCAGCTCCCGGCGCTCCAGGTCGGCGGTGAACAGCCGGCTGCGGCCGTGCCGGTCCTGCCGGAGCAGGATCCGCGCAGCGCCCGGGCCGGGGTACCAGCGGGCGGTCGTCTCGGTGTCGAACGAGCACCAGGGCAGCAGTTCCACGCCGCGCCCGGGGGCCCAGGTGCCCAGGTGGTAGCGGCCGGCCCGCTCCCGCATGACCAGCAGCAGGGTGC
>NZ_JBEXKC010000267.1:0-1303 GCF_040609475.1 Streptomyces sp. NPDC004667
GGGGGGGGGGGGGGGCCGCGGGTGTCGCCGGGCGCCCCCCCCCCCCCCCCCACCGCCTGCAACGCCCCTGCGGGGCCCGCCGTCCTGGCGGGCCCCGAGGTGTATCCGGGTGGGGTCGGTTTGCCGTGGTGTGGGGGCGGGTTGCCTGGGTTCTACCTGCGGTACGGCGGGATTCGGACACGCGTGTGCGGCATTCGGCCTGATCGTCGAACGCCCTTTTGCGCAGCGGCAGGGCGTGGCTACGGTCCGTTGTGTCGATCAAGACCGCGACGCCTTACCCTGCGGACCGCATTCCGCGGCAGGTGGGGCGGCATGCGGGCATTGCCTGATGGAGGCCTTGTTGAGCAGCGACACCACCCAGCCCGTCGACGACCAGAACCTGTGGCGTGCCGTCTTCACCAGCGAGAAGGGCTGGTCCCCGGGGGTCGGGTTCGCCGATCACCTGTCCATAGCCGCGCCGGCCCTGGCCGAGGTCGACGGCACCCTGTACTGCGTGCACCGCGGCGCCCGGGACGGGGAGGAGAAGCAGCAGCCGATCAACTGGACGAGCTTCACGCCCGCGACGTTAAAGCCGTACGTGACGGCGCTGGAGGAGGCGCGCACGCCGCTGCCCGAGGACGCGACCGAGGAGCAGGTCGCGCAGTGGCAGAAGAACGTCCAGGCCGCGGCGGACGCCCTGGCCGCTGCGCGCCGGTGGACACCGGACGCGCGGGTGGGCTGGATCCGTAGTACGGAGGCGCCGGCGCTGGTCAACGACGGCGGCACGCTGCGGATGGTGTTCACGAACGCCGAGCCGGACTACGACACCACGTACCTGTCGCTGGCCGAGGTCGAGCTGAAGCGCGACGGCGACAAGGTGCGGTGGGGGCAGCCGGTCGCGATCGAGGCGGACCGCATGAGCGGGTCGGCGTCGTTCGCGCCGGCGCTCGCGGTGTTCAACGGCCAGGTGCACCTGCTGTATGCCGTCCCGGACGAGGGCTGCATCGTGCACCTGGTGCGCCACGATGCCGGGGACTGGCAGCCGGTCGCTGCTGCGGACGGCACTGAGGTCGCCACCCCGGCGCTGCGGCAGACGCCGCCGCAGTGGGTGATGGAGCACCTCAAGAAGGACGGCTACGTCGGGAACCTCGCCCTCGCGGTCCACGACGGCAAGCTGCACCTGGTCTACCGCGACTACGCGCTCAGCCCCCGTCTCGTGCACGCGGTGTTCGACGGCACCACCTGGACGAAGGCGGAACCGGTCGGGCAGTCCTCGCGGCGGACGGCCGCGCTGGCCTCGTACGACGGCAAGCTCCACGCCGTC
>NZ_JBEXKC010000268.1:0-1290 GCF_040609475.1 Streptomyces sp. NPDC004667
GCGGGGGCGGCGCGTGCGTCGCGGAGGCGCTGCTCCCGGCGGGCGGGGGCGTGTGGGGTCGGACCGACTCCGACGCGGAGGGCCCGGCGGCCGTGCCGTGGGGTAGGGCGGAGGAGCGTCGGCCGTCCGCCGGTGCGGGCGGCGTCGCCCCGGGCCGGGGAACCGCTCGCTGCACCGGCGCACCGCTCCCGGACACCCGTGCCGTCGCGCTCGCGGTGGACATCGGTGCCGGGGAGGCCGGTGCCGGCTTCCGCGCGGAGCCGGTGGCATCGGCCGAGGGTGACCTCTCCCCCGCGCCGGACGGGTCCGTTCCGGTCGCGCGGGAGCCGGTGGCTCCGTCGCGGTGGGGCGTCTGTGGTGCGGGTGCGGACGTTCGCGTGGGCGCGTCGTCGGGTGGGCCCGTACGCGGCGCCGTCGCAGCGGGAGGAACGCTCTGCCGTGGCGGCGTAGGCCGCGCGGCGGACGCGGCCTGGGACGTGGCCTCGGATGCGGACGACCCTCGCGTACCCGACCCGTCGTGTGTGCGTACGCCCGGGACGTCGGACGCGCGGGGCACGTCGGCGCGGGGCGCCGAGCCCGCGGGTCGGCGTACCGGCTCTCGCTGCACCGGTGCGCCGAGCCCCGTACGCCTGGGGGCCGGGGCCGGGCCCTGCGGGGAGGAGGGACGGGGAGGGGTGTCCCGTACCGGGCGGTCCTGCACCGGCCGGTCCCGCGGGGAAGGGGACGGGGCCGCGACGACGGAGTCGGCGGAAGACGACGAAGGGGCAGGGGGCGTTGCCGGGGGCGGAGCGTCCCCGGAGGCGGCTGCCCTCGCAGGGTGGTCAGCGGCGGCCCGCTGCACAGGGGGAACGGAGCCCGGGTCGGCGGATGAGGTGCCGATGGCACCCCGGTGGACACCGGCCGACGAGGACGTGAGGCCGGTCGCCGACGCCGACGCCGACCCCGTCGGCACGGGAAGGGTGGTCCGGTGCGTCGCGGGCAGGGCTCGCCGGTCGGCCACGGGTGCGGCCGGCGCCTTGGTCAGGGGCTGCCGGGTCACGGGCGGAGCCGGCGGCACGGGCGTCACCCGGATGCCACGGTTCGCCGAAGCCGAAGCCGAAGCCGAAGCCGAAGCCGAAGCCGAAGCCGAAGCCGAAGCCGAAGCCGAAGCCGAAGCCGTCCGCCCCCGGGCCGGTGCCTGGTCCCGCGTCGCCGTCGGAGCCTGGACGGGTGCCCGAGTGCCCGTCCGCACCGGGGCGGGCCGGTCGCCGTGCGAGCGCGGCACCGCAGGCGACGGGGCCACGGGCGCCG
>NZ_JBEXKC010000269.1:0-1288 GCF_040609475.1 Streptomyces sp. NPDC004667
GACGGAGTCGAGGAACCGGGAGAAGCCGGTGGCCGCCAGCTCGCGCGGGGGCCCGGCCAGCGCGAGGGCCGTGTCCTCGCGCGCGACCATCTCGGACGCAGAGAACAGCGCGACGGCGGCCCCAGGCGTCAAAACGGCGCACACGCCGACGGGGACTCCGCCGACGTGTGCGCCGCAGTACCTTGGCGCGGGCCTGCTCAGCAGGCGATCGTGACCTCGTGGACGACCGGCTTGGCCGGCCAGGGGAAGGAGGCCACGCCGAAGGTGGCGCGCACGGTCGAACCGCACGGGGCGATGCCGGCCGCACCGCGCACCTGAAGGGCCGATGAGGTGAAGATGACCGACCTCGTCTGCGTGGCGGGCGGGTTGGTCCCGACGACCTCGGTGGACAGAGTCGTGAAGAGCTCCTTCGGCGCGGGCGCCGGGCTGCCGGGCGAGGGCGGGCCGGCAAGTCCGACGGTGCCGTAGAACTCGACGGTGGTGCCGGTGACATCGGCGCACACCCTGGTGGCCAGACCTGCCTGAAGACCCGAACTCCCGCAGGAGGTGACGGTCTCGGCGGCAGCCGCGGGGGCGGCGGCGAAGGCGGGGCCGACGGAAAGGACGGTCAGGCCTGCGGCGCCGACCGCCAGAAGAGTCAAGCGGTTCATCGGAATTCTCCTCGTCATCGGGGATCGCCGCCCGGACCCGCAGGCAGCTTCGTATGACATGTGATATTTCACATGTCATACGAATGGGAGGTGGTCAGGAGTTGAACCGTTTCCGCCCGGGCCGTGACACCTTCACTGTGGGCGGCTGACGCCCCGCTCACGACCCCCGGGCCTCGCGCGCGTGTGGGGAGGGCTCATCCGGCGGATGGAAGCAGGCCGTGATCGTCTTGCCGCCGTGGAAGGCGCGGGCGTCCCACCCGTCGGCGACGGCGTCGACTATGGCCAGGCCCCGGGTGGAGTCGGCCCGGGTGGAGGCCGGCCTCGGCGCGGGCAGCTCCGGGTCGTCGTCCGCCACGCTGACGTGCAGACAGCAGCGCCCCGGGTCGGGGCGAGCCGGGCACTGCTGTGGGCGTGTACGTGCGCATTGGTGACCAGCTCCGACACCGTGAGCAGGGCGGAGTGGACGGTGTCGGAGGCGCCGCCGGTCCACGGCAGGGTCTCCGGACGTGCCAGACACCACCGACGGGCCTCACGGACACCCACGTTGACGGGAAACGACCGGGCCCAACCCACCGCTCGTACCGGCACGTCCCCTCCTCACCCTCGCTCGACGCGAACGGGCATCAGCCGCGGCCGGC
>NZ_JBEXKC010000270.1:0-1240 GCF_040609475.1 Streptomyces sp. NPDC004667
CGGTGAAGACCAGTACGGCAGGCAGTACTTCCGACCGGCCGAAGCGCAGCGCCTCGGCGACGAACAGGAGCGCGGTGAGCGCTTCGACGAGCGGATAGCGCGCGGGGATCGGAACCCGGCAGGCGCGGCAGCGCCGGCCCAGCAGGAACCAGGACACGACGGGGATGTTGTCCCGGGCCGCGATCGGCGTGGCGCACCGCGGGCAGGCGGAGCGGGGCCGCACGACCGAGAGGCCGACCGGCACCCGGGAGACGGCGACATTGAGGAAGGACCCCACCGCGAGCCCCAACAGACCGACGAAAATGACAAATACGGATGACATGGCTGCAATGGCTCCTCATCGGTCATGACCATCTCCAACACCAGAAACGATCACGGTTCGTCAGGTGGCGCTTGCGATGCCACCCGACGAACCGGACCGTCCCCCCGATCAGAAGTCCTTGCAGGGACCGCCCGGGTTCGGCGTGACGATGCCGTCCTCCGCCTTGGCCTGGTACCAGACGGAGCGAGCGGAGAGGAACCCGGCGGTCGCCAGCTCGTCGACGGTGGCGTACTTGCCCTTATTGGCGAAGTACGCCTCTTCGGCGGTCTGGACCGTGGCCTTGTCGGTCTTGCACGCCGAGTCCTGGCCCTTGTCGTTGATGCCGCGGACGGAGAAGACGACGATGGCGGACAGGATGCCGAGGATCACGATGACCACGAGGAGCTCGATCAGCGTGAAGCCGGCTTCCGTCGCCTCGCCCTGCGCGCGCATTCGCCCGCGCAACTTGCCTTGCAAATAGGTGAACATCTCTCTCCATCTACGGCGACCGACCGCTGCGAGCAAAGCCGAGCGATAGTTACAGCTTGACTAATCAGCCGCAGACTACTGAGCTGATGCCGTACTCACAAGAGGCGATTCCACCATGTGCCGCCAATTCCGTCAGGGCGGCGGGCATTGCGGCGACGTGCAGTAGTATGCGGCTGATTAGTCAACAGCTGACAGTGCCGTGGGCGCACTCGCGGCGAATGCGCGGCCGTTGTTCTGGATGCGCGAAAGGGGTGGGTTCCTTGGCGAATCGCCGGCTTTTCCGGGGCCGCACGGCCACGACGGGCCCTGCGGGCGAGGACGGCACCCCGCCCGATGGAGCGGGCGGTCCGGCGCCGTCCGCGGTCCCGGCGGACGAACCGGTCCGGGACACGACGTCCGGCGCGGCGCAGTCATCGCCCGCGGGGCAGGAGGGGCCGCGCATCGGGGAAC
>NZ_JBEXKC010000271.1:0-1235 GCF_040609475.1 Streptomyces sp. NPDC004667
GCGCGCCCTGCCCGGCCCCGGCCCCGGCACCCCGCCCGATCCCGCGGGACTGGCCCTGCTGGGCTCGGTGGCGGCGGCCACCCGGGAGACGGCCGTCCTCCTCACCGGGGATCCGGCGGGCACCGGGGCGGCCGCGGGCGCCCTGCAGACGGCCCGGGAACGGACCGCCGTCCTGCAGCCGGCCGCCCCCATCGACCGCAGGCGCCACGCCGCGCTGGTGGAGATCGCGGACGCCGCCCTGGTCCTGGGCCGGGCGGCCGACGTCGCCGTCCGGGGGCGCGCGGCCGTACCCGACACCGCCGAGGGCCGCTTCTGGTACGCCGGTGCGCACCCCCTGCGGCTCTGGTGGATCCGCCTCGCGGGACACGCCGAACCGAGTTCCGTCCACTTCCAGAACGCCGTACGCATCAGCCTCGCGCTCGCCGTGGCCCGCACCGTGGCCGGACTGGACACCCTGCCCCACGGCTTCTGGGCGATGCTCGCCGTACTGTCCCTGACCCGCACCACGGCCGTCCAGACCCGGGCCACCGTGCGCCAGGCCCTCGTCGGGACCTTCGTCGGCGCCCTGGCCGCCGGAGTCGTCCTCGCCCTCGCGGACGGCGCCTCCCTGCCGTGCGCGATCCTGCTGCCGCCGCTGATGCTGGTCGCGTTCTGCGTCGGGCCCGTGCGGGGCGTGGGCTGGATGCAGGCCATGTTCACCCTGGTCGTCGCCGTCGTCTTCGCCCAGCTGTCCGTCGCCACCTGGCAGCTCGCCGAGGTCCGCTTCCTCGACGTGCTCATCGGCAGTGTCATCGGCATGCTGTGCGGACTCCTCGCCTGGCCGAAGGGCGCCCACGACGAACTCGGCCGCTGCGTGGCGAGGCTGCTCAGGGGCGCCGCCGCGCAGGTCGCGGCCACCACGCGCGCCGTGACGGCGGGAACGGGAACCCCGCCGGCCGTCCACGACGACGCGGAGGTCAAGCACGCGCTGCTCCTCGCCGAGACGGCCTACGCCCAGTTCCAGGGCGAGGCCCAGCATCCGGCCGGCCCCGGCCCCGACTGGCACAGCGCCCTCATGGCCGGCCACCACGTGCTCTGGGGCGCCCGCCGGGTCCTGGAGGCGGCCTGGGAGCCGGAGCCCGCCCCCGACCGCTCCGCCCGCAACCGCGTCCGGTCGTACGGGGCCTGGGTGGCGGACGGCTTCGTGATGGCCGCCGCCCGCTTCGACGTACCGAAGGGCGGCCGCCGGAGCGGGT
>NZ_JBEXKC010000272.1:0-1230 GCF_040609475.1 Streptomyces sp. NPDC004667
GGGTGCCACCCGTTACCCCCTCGCACAGCCGACGGCCCTGGGCTACGCCTATCGGGGCCCGTCGCACGGCCGATGGCGGCCGGTGCTTCCACTGCGACTGCACCGGCCTTGCACTCGCCGAACTGGACGCCTCCCCAGGCGCCAGGGGAGATCCAGCCCGGGCGGCGCGTCCACTCGAAAACGACCCGGCGTACGCCGAGCCGGGCCGCGGCCTGCTCCGGGCCGAGCGGCGCCTGACGGTCCAGCAGCTCTGCCAGACCCTCCCGGGCGGCGACCTCGTCGACCTGACCGGGGTCGAGGGGAGCTGTACCGGCGGTGGCCGCTGAGGTCGATCAGCAGGCCGAGCACGCTCAGCCGCTCCACCGCGTAGGAGGAAGCCCGCGTCCATCGCCTCCACCGCCGACCGCGACCACGCGAAGCCGTGCACGTCCGGATCCAGGACCATGCCCACGTGCCGCGCGCGTCGCAGCACCGCGTGGCGGGTCCGGCCCGGTTTGAGTCTCCCCCGGGGGGAGGCATCAAGCTGGGGGCATGGACAGCGACGCGCTCTTCTCCATCGGAGATCTATCCCACCGGACCGGCCTGACGGTGAAGACCATCCGGTTCTACTCCGACCAGGGCATCGTCCCGCCGACCGACCGGAGCCCGGCGGGGTACCGGCTCTACGGCCCCGACGCGCTCGCACGCCTGGCCCTCGTCCGCACCCTGCGCGACCTCGGGCTGGACCTCGCGACAGTGCGCCGGGTACTGGACCGGGAGGCGTCCATACCGGAGGTCACGGAAGCGCACGCCAGGGCACTGGACGTGCAGATCCGGAACCTCCGCCTGCGCCGGGCAGTGCTCCGCGCGGTCGCCAGACGCGGCCCCACCACCATGGAGATGGACCTGATGCACCGACTCGCCACGCTCTCCCGGACCGAACAGCACCGGCTGGTGTCCGGCTTCATCGACGAGGCCTTCGAGGGGCTCGACACCAACCCCGAGTTCGTGGCCCTGATGCGGTCCGCCATGCCCGAACTCCCGGACGATCCCACGCCCGAGCAGGTCGAGGCGTGGGTGGAGCTCGCCGGACTCTGCCAGGACACGGACTTCCGTGCCTCGGTCCGCCGCGTCGCACGGGACCAGGCGCAGGAGCCCACCGGGGAGGACGCCGTCGCCGTGCAGGACTCCATCGACCGGGCGATGCGCGAACGCGTCGGCGAAGCCGCAGCCGTCGGTCTCCTGCCGGCC
>NZ_JBEXKC010000273.1:0-1198 GCF_040609475.1 Streptomyces sp. NPDC004667
TCGCAGGCAACAAGATCGAGTTCATCGGCGCGGGCAAGGCCCCCGAGAACCTCGAGTCCCGCCAGACACGGTGAGCCGGCGCGGCTCCCCGCCGGACCGGGCGCCCGTCGGGGCGACGAGAGCCTCGGCGTCGTCGTCTGTGGCCCAGCCCGAGAGCCGGTCCTCACCCGACGCGTCCTCGGCCAGGGTCAAGAAGGGGTCGTCCGACCGGACCGTCCGCGTCCCACCACCGGACCGGGCCATCAGGAGTGCGCCGGTCGGCGTCCGGGTGGGCATTTCGATCTTCCCATGGGCGAGCAGCCACGCCGGCACGGCGGCGCGGTCGGACTCCGGGTGGACGTCACTCCCGCCGACGGGGGCGGGGAAGTCGCCGTGGCGACGGCGCCACCGGACCACCGCGGCGTGCCTGCCCGGCGTCGCCGCTCCTCCACAGGTCGTGTTTCGGCCGTGCCCGGCGGCTCAGGCGGAGCGCAGGCGGAGTCCGATCTCCTGTTCCTGATCGCCCGATACGCTCCCCGCGTCCTCGACGGCGAAGTGCGCAGCGAGGGCGACCCGTACGCGTTCCACGGCCCGCGGGCCGCCCTGGAGGGTGAGGCCGACGGTGTCGGCCAGGGTGACCGCGGCCGGCCGGTCCCGCGCCGGCTCGGCCGCGTCGAGAGTCGTGACCCAGACGGTCGCGCCGTGGCCCTCCGCGGTGGCGCGGTCCGTGCCGGGGTTCTGGGGGAAGAGGCGTTCGAGCAGGGCGAGCACGGCCCGTGCGTCCGCCTCCGAGCAGCCCGCCACCGTCACCCCCACCTCGGCGACGGGGGTGTCACTGTCCCGGCTCTCCATGGTCGTCCTCTTCCTCTCGTACCGGGTCGCGCGGGTCGGACCGCCGTTCGGTCCGCCGGGGGCGGGGAACAATCCGTGGGAAGCGTGCGTCCCGGCCGCGCGACGAGTGTCTCCACGCTCACACGGGTGCCCGCCGCGCGCATCACGGGCCGCTCAGCCGCCGTACGGGGGGCGTGCTCCGGGAGAGGTCCCTCCACCGGGGCGGTCCCGGTCGCCGGCGCCTTCGAGGACCAGGCGCGGGAGGGCGTGCGGGTGCTTCTCCGAGAGCCAGCCGATCAGCTGCTCCCGTACCGCGCAGCGCACGGTCCACAGGCAGTCGGGGTCCTTGGCCGTGACGATGGCGCGCACGACCATGGTGGAGGGCGTC
>NZ_JBEXKC010000274.1:0-1181 GCF_040609475.1 Streptomyces sp. NPDC004667
CCATCGCGAAGCGACGCGACGAAGGAGCGCCCTTGAGGGACCGGCCCGACACGGAAGGACAGTGGACTGGCGGGACGCCCCCAGCCCTCCCCTGACACGGGCCAGGTCGAGTCCCGCCGCCCCCCCGACCCCGCCCGGCATGCGAAGCCCCCGCCCGACGGAGCGCCGCCCCCCCCCGCGAAACAAATCTGCAATCTCTTGCGCAAGCTCTTGCAACACGCCTGGGTGGCACCTACGGTCGGCGGCAATCCCCCACCTCTCCGCCAGGAGGCCCCCATGCCCCGCACCACAAGAGGCCGCAGAGTCACCGGAGTTCCCGGGACCGCTCTCGCCGCCCTCGTCCTCGCCGCCGCCACCCTCACCGTCCAGGCCCCGCAGGCGCAGGCGGCGCCGCCCGGGGGGAAGGACGTCACCGCCGTGCTGTTCGAGTGGCGGTTCGACTCCGTCGCCGCCGCCTGCACCGGCACCCTCGGGCCCGCCGGGTACGGCTACGTCCAGGTGTCGCCGCCGCAGGAGCACATCCAGGGGCCCCAGTGGTGGACCTCGTACCAGCCCGTCAGCTACAAGATCGCCGGACGGCTCGGGGACCGGGCCGCCTTCCAGCGGATGGTCGGCGCCTGCCACGCCGCCGGCGTGAAGGTGGTCGCCGACTCCGTCATCAACCACATGGCGGCCAACGACGGCGTGGGGACCGGGGGTTCCCCGTACACGAAGTACGACTACCCCGGCCTCTACTCCGGCGCCGACATGGACGACTGCCGGGCGACGATCTCCGACTACCGCAACCGGGCCGACGTCCAGAACTGCGAGCTGGTACAGCTCGCGGACCTCGACACCGGGGAGGAGTACGTGCGCGGACGGATCGCCGGTTACCTCAACGACCTGCTCTCCCTGGGCGTGGACGGCTTCCGGATCGACGCCGCCAAGCACATGCCCGCCGCCGACCTCGCCAACATCAAGAGCCGGCTGACGAATCCTTCCGCCTACTGGAAGCAGGAGGCGATATACGGGGCCGGGGAAGCCGTCCAGCCCACCGAGTACCTGGGCAACGGGGACGTGCAGGAGTTCCGCTACGCCCGTGACCTCAAGCGGGTGTTCCAGAGCGAGAACCTCGCCTACCTGAAGAACTTCGGGGAGGCCTGGGGCTACATGCCGGGCGGGCAGGCCGGGGTCTTCGTCGA
>NZ_JBEXKC010000275.1:0-1149 GCF_040609475.1 Streptomyces sp. NPDC004667
GTGGTTGGGGTCGCCTGGGGCCCGCCCCGTCGCCGGCGCGGCGCGGGGTTGCGCCGGCGGTCTCCGGGCCGGCGGCGGCCCGCTCAGCCGAGCAGGGTGCCGCCGGTGGCGTCGACGAAGGAGCCGGTGATCCAGCGGGCCTCGTCGGTGGCGAGGAAGGCCACCACGTCGGCGACGTCATCGGGCTCGCCGACGCGGTTGAAGGTGGACAGCGCCGCCATCTGTTCGACGGCCTCGGGGACGTCGAAGACCGGGTTGCCGTTGCGCGTGATGCCCGGCGCCACCGAGTTGATGGTGATGCCGCGCGGGCCGAGGGCCTTCGCGAAGTGCAGGGCGAGCTGTTCGAGGGCTCCCTTGCTCATCGCGTAGGCGATCTCGTCCGGGTTGGCGAAGCGGGTCAGGCCGGAGGAGATGTTGATGATCCGGCCGCCGTCGGGCATGTTCCGCAGCGCCCGCTGGATCAGGAAGAACGGGGCCTTCGCGTTGACCGCGAAGATCCGGTCGAACTGGTCGGGGGTGATCGCGTCCGCTCCGACCCCGCCCATCACCCCGGCGTTGTTGACCAGGATGTGCAGGTCGGTGCTGCCGGTGCGGTCCAGCAGGTCCTGTTCCAGGACGGCGAACAGCCCGTCCACGTCCCCGGGGACCCCGAGTTCGGCCCGTACCGCGAAGGCGCGGCCGCCGTCGCGTTCGACCGAGGCGACGACCTCCCGGGCGGCCGCCCCGTCGCTGGTGTAGTGGACGGCGACGAGTGCGCCCTCCTCGGCCAGCCGGATCGCGGCCGCCCGGCCCATGCCCCGGCTCGATCCCGTGACCAGGGCCGTCCTGCCCGCGAGGCGCTCCATACCGTTGCTCCGTTCCCGTACCGGCGCCGCGGCCGGCGCGATCGTGACCGGGTCCCGGCGGGCGGGGCGGTGCGGGGTCCGCGCCGGTTCCGCGCCGAACCACCGTTCCAGGGCGGCCGTCAGGGCGGTGTCGCCCGTACCGGCCGCGTCCGTCCCGTCGCCGGCCCGCCCTGTGCCCGACCAGACGACGTGCCCGTCGGGCCGGACAAGCAGGGCGGCGGCGCCGGACAGGTCCCGCCCGTCCGCCGCCGCCGGGGCGGACGCGGCCGTCGCGACGCGCACCCGGTCCGCCCATGGCCCCGCG
>NZ_JBEXKC010000276.1:0-1144 GCF_040609475.1 Streptomyces sp. NPDC004667
GGCGGGGGCGGGGGGTACCCGCCGCCGGGGGGCGGGGGCGGCGGGGGCGGGCTGCCGCCGCCGGGGGGCGGAGGCGGTGAGCCGTACGGCGAACCGCCCGACGGAGGCGTCGGTTCCTGGGGCTTCTTGAGGAACGGGTCGTCCTCGGGCGGCTGGCCCGGCGGCGGCTGGTCGGTACTCATGGCCCGAGTCGAACCCGGGTCCGCGGGGTCCGCAACGGGACCGCGTCCGTTCGGGGTACCGGCCCCGCCACGGCCCCGCCGCGACGGTCACCGGGCCACGTACGTACCGGCGGCCCGGTCGTGCCAGGCCCGGCGACGGGGGCGGTCCACCAGGCACCACAGGCTCCCCGGCAGACCCAGCAGGGCGTACACCAGCCAGCGCCGCAGGGCCGCCCCGAAGGCCGGCGGACGCAGGGTGGCGGCGGCCAGCACGCGGACCCCGAAGAGCTTCTTGCCCGGGGTGCGGCCCCAGCGGGCGGTGGGCAGGGCCTCGTAGAACACCCCGAAGACGAGGACGGCCGCCAGGACCAGACCCAGGTAGCCGGTGATGGTGCCGTCGAGCAGCCACACCGTGGTGGTCCGCCCGCTCGCCCGCGCCTCGTCGACCTTGACCTGTACGTGGGCCGTCGCCTCCGGTACGAGGGGCAGCGCGGCGGCCGTCGCGACCCCGGCGAGGACGAGGGAGTCCACGGCGCGGGCCAGGGTCCGGCGGATCAGCCCGGCGGGACGTACGGCGCGCTCGGCCATCTCCTCGAAGACGGCCCGGGTCGCCTCCGCCGGCGGAACGGGGGCGGTGGCGGGAGCGCGCTCCGCGCCACGGGGCTCGAACCCCGAGGGGGCCGCGGGTTCCGTACCGCGCGGTGCGGGCGGCGGCGCCGACCGCGACGACGACGGGGACGGGGACGGGGTCTGCGGCGGGGCCTCGGCCGCCTCCACGCGCGTTTCCGGGCGGGGCCGGGCGGGGGCCGGGGCGCTGCGCGGCTCGAACGCGGAGGGGGCCGGCGGGGCCGAAGGGACCGCCGCGGCGGCCGGGACGGAGGGGGGCCACCCGCCGTACGGTTCGGCCTCGGGCGGGGCCGGCTGGGGGCGCTCAGGCCTCGGCGGGCACGGCCGGGGCGGCTTCGAGCTGCCAGGCGTGGCGC
>NZ_JBEXKC010000277.1:0-1131 GCF_040609475.1 Streptomyces sp. NPDC004667
GGGGCGGGGCGGCGCGTCCGGGCGGCCGGTGTTGGCCAGGTACATCAGTGGCAGCTGTACTTCGGGCTGGTGTCCTTGACCGACCCGTCGGCGGCGACGTAGCTCCAGCCGTAGCCCGAGTCCGTGAAGTCGAGCTTCAGGACCCCG
Source organism: Streptomyces sp. NPDC004667 (assembly GCF_040609475.1). Taxonomy (NCBI): domain Bacteria; kingdom Bacillati; phylum Actinomycetota; class Actinomycetes; order Kitasatosporales; family Streptomycetaceae; genus Streptomyces; species Streptomyces sp. NPDC004667. The sequence continues at coordinate 148 of NZ_JBEXKC010000277.1, forward strand.
TACTGGCCGCTGATGCGCTTTTGGCTGTTGGGCTGGACCTGCTCGATCGGGTAGGGCTCGGCGCCGCCCATGCCGCCGACGATCTCCACGATCCCGTCGGCGGCGGCCTTGCCGTCGGGGTTCTGCGGGGCGAACCGCTCGTAGTGGTGGTCGTGTCCGTTCAGGACGAGGTCGGCCTTGGCGGCGTAGAGGATCTTCCATACGGGCTTGGACACGGGGTCGTTGCCGTGTCCGCCGGAGGAGTACAGCGGGTGGTGCCAGTAGGCGGCGATGCACTGCTTGCCGTTGGCGGCGAGGTCGGCCTTGAGCCAGTCGATCTGGGCGGCCTGGTCGAAGGCGTTGGAGTCGAGGGCGATGAAGTGCCAGTTGCCCTCGTCGAAGCTGTAGTAGCTCTTGCCCTGCGGGTAGGCGATGTTCCCGAAGTACGCCTTGTATCCGGCGAGGGAGCCGGCCGGGTCGTAGGTCTCGTGGTTGCCGGGTACGGGGTGGGTCTTGTCCTTGAAGGCGCCCCAGCTCTTGTCGTAGTAGGCGCGGAAGTCGGCGATCCGGGCGTCGTCGTACTGGTTGTCGCCCATCGTCAGGTAGAACTTCGGGTCGATCTTCCGGGCCAGGGCGGCGGTCTTCGGGTGGGCGCAGCCGCTGTCGGAGGGCGTGCACTGTGCGGCGATGTCACCGGCCGCGACGACCGTGAAGGCGCCGCCGCCGGGGGGTGGGCCGCCGTCGGCGGTGCCGTACACCTCGGCCTCGAAGAGGGAGTAGCCGTACGCCGTGCCGCGCGCGGTGCCGTACACGCGCAGGTACCTGCCCTTGCCGGAGAGGCCGGTGAGGTCGTCGGTGCCGCCGTTGCCGGCCTTCTCCTCGGCGATCTTGGTCCAGGTCGCGCCGTCGGTGGAGACCTCGACGCGGTAGGGCCACCGACGAGGAACTCACCGGCATCCACGTGGCCATCGGCGTGGCCGGCGTCTCCCAGTTCGCCGTCGTCCA
>NZ_JBEXKC010000278.1:0-1110 GCF_040609475.1 Streptomyces sp. NPDC004667
GCCAGGACCACCTCGGCGGCCTGCTCGGCAGCGGCCCCGGCCGGTACCAACTCCGGCAGGACCCGTTCCAGCAGGACCGCCACCGCCGCCGTCACCGTGCGGTCGTGCGCGGCCACCCGCTCGGCGAGCCCGGGCGTACGGGCGGCCAACAGGCGGAACTCCAGGAAGAGCAGGATCCACCCGCGTTCGGGATCCTCGACCCGCAGCAGCGCCTCGACCAGCCGCCGCGCCCGTTCCCCGGGCCCCAGCTGTTCGGCCGCTGTGGCCAACCGCTCCAGCTCGGCCATTCGCCCGGCAGCCTGCTCGTCGAAGAGCGCCAGCAGCAGGTCCTCCTTGGTGGCGAAGTTCGAATAGAAGGCCCCACGTGTGTAGCCGGCGGCAGTGCAGATGTCCTCGATGCTCGTCCGCGCGTACCCCGCGGACAGGAACAGCTCGCTCGCCGCAGACAGGATGCGGGCTCTGGTGTGGACGCGGCGCCGCGGAGGCCGGGGCGCCGCGGGTTCGGCCGGGGAGGAATTCACACCAACACAATACATGGTGTATTCAATACAGGTCGTATTGAAACAACGTGAGAGAGACACCACCACCATGAGCCGACTGCTGATCACCGACGCGCACCTGCTCCACCCCGAGACCGGCACCCGTACCGACCTGGCCTGGATCGAGGTCGCCGACGGCCGGATCGCCGCCACCGGCACCGGCCGCCCGCCCGGCCTCGGGCAGAACGACGTGCGGGTACTCAACGCCGCCGGCGCGACCGTGCTGCCCGGCCTGATCGACGCCCACGTCCATCTGCTGGTCACCTCCCTCGACCTGCCCGCCATCGCGTCCTGGACCCCCGGATACCTGACCGTCCGGGCCCTGGCGGAGGCCGAACGGATGCTGCGCCGCGGCTTCACGACCGTCCGCGACGTGGGCGGCGCCGACCACGGCATGGCCCGCGCCCTGGCCGAAGGGCTGGCGCTCGGCCCCCGGCTCGTCCATGGCGGAAAGGCGCTCTCCCAGACCGGCGGGCACGGCGACCTGCGCCCCCTGGGGGACGACTCGGTTCCCTGCTGCGAGAGCCGTCCGAACTTCGCCCGGATCGCGGACGGCGTCGACGCCGACCGC
>NZ_JBEXKC010000279.1:0-1082 GCF_040609475.1 Streptomyces sp. NPDC004667
CCGGGGTTGACGACGAGGTAGGGCGGGTCGTTCTGGTTCCAGACTTCCGCGAACCAGCCCAGGTCGTAGCAGTTGTAGACAGGGTCGGCGACAGGCGGCGGCAGCATGCCGCCGGTGTAGACGGCCAGGCACATGGTCTGGGTCTGCGGGTTCCAGTAGGGGTGGAAGCGGGTGTTGCCCGAGTTCGCGTCGACGTACGCCCGCGACTGCATCATGTACAGGTCAGCCCGGGCAACGAGGTCGTAGTACGCGGGCCAGTCACCGCGCGTCTTCGCCTCGTACAGCCCCCGCTCGACCGCGCTCGGCGCCTGCCAGCCCTGCGTGGGGGCCGTCGGACCGGGCAGGGCTCCTCCCTCGTGACCTGCTGTCAAATCCATGGGCAAACCCTAAGGGGTGGTTCAGTGCGGTCGGCGTGGCGGTCCCGCCGGGCGAGGGCGCCAAGGCGGTCCCCCGACGGGCTGCGGGGCACAGGCCTCCCGGAAGGCGCGTCCGACGATCTGCACCCCGCCGGGTAGGCCGTCGTACGGCCCGGTCGGCACGGCCACACCCCGGGAACACCCGCGAAGTGAGGTTGATCCCGGGAAGTGGGCGCCCCACGGCGGCAACCTGGTCACTGCGTGGCAGCGGTGATCAGAACCGCTGCGGCATCGACGCCAGCCTGCTGGTGACGGACGAGCTGGCGGGCCATCGCCGTCCAGTGGTCGCCCTCCATCAGCTCTGCCAAAACATCCTCGCCCAGCACGCCGCACAGCTGGTCGGCCGACCAGCCCGGCGCCATCTGTTCGGCGTCCTCGCCGATTCCCTCATCCTTGCCAGTCAGGCGCTTTTGGGTGGCACGGCGGACCGCGTCGCTGATGGCCATCACCAGCCGGTAAGCTATCGCGGCCGTGTGCGCGGCCTCCCCGAGGGCTTCGGCGAACGGCTCGGGCTGCGGCGGATACGTCATCGGCAACAAGCTCCCTCGGGTCGGGTCAGCGCGTACGGGACGGACCCGGCCGGACCGGTACACCGGTAACAGGCGGGACGGGCGGCAGGCCACGGCCCGGCGTCCGCGCGGTGCGCGCGGTGCGCGGCGTCGCGGC
>NZ_JBEXKC010000280.1:0-1035 GCF_040609475.1 Streptomyces sp. NPDC004667
GGCCGTCCAGCGGGCCCCAGACGCGTCAGATCGCTACGCGCTTCGCACGGCATAGCGTCCGGCGGCCGTCCTGGGCCGGTACCCGCGCGAAAGGACGACCAGAGCGCTCTGCGGAGCCCCCGGACGCACCGGATCGCTACGCACTCCTCATCTCTCGGCGTCTGCGGCCCGTCGAAGTCAACGAGAGGAACCTGGACTGTCCTGGAGATACGAGTGCGACGCGCCGACGTGTCAGACGCCGACGATGTGTACCCGGTCGCCGCACAGCTTCGTCATGTCGTCGACGTCGGAGGTCAGGAGGACGACGGGGCGGCGCTGGCGCAAGGCGGCTTCTGCGACGGTCGCGTCGATGGCGTACTTGTGGCCGTGGAGGCCCGACTCCATCAGGAGGGCGGACGCGGCACGGGCTTCTTCGTCTCCCACGGAGGTGACGCGGACGCCGGAGAGGATCCAGCTCAACCGTGCCTTGTTCGTGCGCGCGTGCACGGCCTCGATGATCGTCAACGCGCAGATCACGACCTCCATGCCACGACTGCGCGCCTCCGCGACGAGGGCAACCACCGGTTCTTCGTCGTCCAGCAGTTTCGACAGCCCCTCGCTGTCCAGGAGCAAGGTCCCCTCGTGGGTCAGCTTGCGGCGGGCCATTCCCCGTCCTCCGCGAAGACCTCGTCGAAGACCCGCCGTGCCGCTTGCTGGGATTCAGGGGACAGGGGACCGCGCCGCTGCTCGTAGTCGGCCAGGTACTCGTCCAGGATCTGGCCCCGCAGCTCTCGTTCCACCGCCGCGGTGACGAAGGCGGAGAACTCCCGCTTGCCCACGCGTGCGCGGATGGCCTCGGCCGTGCCTTCGGGGAGCGACAGACTCACTCTGGCGGCAGGGCCCTCGCCGATTCCGTACGTCGTCTCAGACACCCTTCCAAAGTATCAAAGGAGTGGGAAAGCTTCTTCGTGCGCATATCTGCCCCGGACGGCCGCCGGACGCTATGCCGGGCGAAGCGCGTAGCGATCTGGCGCGCGTGGGGCCCGTTGAGCGCTG
>NZ_JBEXKC010000281.1:0-1028 GCF_040609475.1 Streptomyces sp. NPDC004667
GACATCCGTAGCGGCAGGGGAACGGCCGGGGAGGGGAGCCGGGGTCGCACGCCACGGCAGGCGGCCCTCTGGCGCAACGGCGGCCCGGTCGGGCACCATCGCGGTGCCCGACCCGCACGGGCACGGCCCCCACCGCTCGTGTTCACCCAGCAGGAGGCTCCCCACGTGAAGACCCGACCCGTCGTCACCGCACTCCTACTCGTCCTCGGCGCGCTGTTCGCACCGGGCTTCGGAGCATTGGCAGGCACGACACAGGCCCACGCGGCGACCAAGATCAGCCATGCGACGGCGACCTCGATGTTCCGCCAGGCCGGGATCGCATGGTCCTCGTCGGGCAACTGCTCGGACCGCAACAACCCGACCTGCACGTCCTTCGATCAGCTCAACCTCGCCACGGCCCAGGGCGCCCAGACGCTGAAGAGCGCTACCGGCTGCGCCCTGACCATCACCGGCGGCACCGAGACCGGCCACGCGAGCGGCACGTACTCCCACTGGAACGGCTACAAGCTCGACTACGCGAAGGCCTCGTGCCTCACCAGCTACGTCAAGAACACCTTCTCCTACATCGGCCTGCGCGGCGACGGAGCTCCCATGTGGCAGTCCGGCTCGGGCAACGTCTACGCGGACGAGGGCAACCACTGGGACGTCCTCTACTACAACTGCGGAGGCTGCTGAGCCCGGACGGCAACGGTGGCCGACGGCGCGGGCGTCGGCCACCCGCGGCCCCCGGGGCGGATCCACCGAGCCCCGTTCGGGGCCCGGCCCACCCCAGCCGATTCCGTGTCGCCGGCAGCCCGAATCCCCGGGCCCGTCCGGCACGGCAGCCGTGCGCGTCCGCACCGCGTGGCCGAGGCCGACCAGGACCCCCGGTCATGACGAAGCGGTGACGTACCGCGCGCCCGGTGTACGGCCCTCAAGCATCCGTGTCCGGGTCGCACGCCTCTTCCGTGCGTCGCGGACCCGCGTTCAGGCGAGGAGCGCGGTCTGGGCCGTCCACAGCGGTGTTCGCGATGACCGCACGGACGATC
>NZ_JBEXKC010000282.1:0-151 GCF_040609475.1 Streptomyces sp. NPDC004667
GTTGAAGTTGCCGTCGCCCTTGGACATCGCCACGGGCAGGCAGGTCCAGTTGGCTCCGCCGGTGAGGGCGAGGTCGGTCTTGCCGTCGCCGTTGAGGTCGCCGGAGACGACCTTCACGCCGGATTCCGCTGCCCAGCCGCCCCAGTAGAGG
>NZ_JBEXKC010000282.1:248-1013 GCF_040609475.1 Streptomyces sp. NPDC004667
CGGGTTCGTTGCAGGTGACGTTGAAGGTGCCGTCGCCCTTGGACATCGCCACGGGGAGGCAGGTCCAGTTGGGTCCGCCGGTGAGGGCGAGGTCGGTCTTGCCGTCGCCGTTGAGGTCGCCGGAGACGACCTTCACGCCGGATTCCGCTGCCCAGCCGCCCCAGTAGAGGCCGGGTTCGTTGCAGGTGACGTTGAAGGTGCCGTCGCCCTTGGACATGGCCACGGGGAGGCAGGTCCAGTTGGGTCCGCCGGTGAGGGCGAGGTCGGCTTTGCCGTCGCCGTTGAGGTCGCCGGAGACGACCTTCACGCCGGATTCCGCTGCCCAGCCGCCCCAGTACAGGCCCGGAGCGTTGCAAGTGACGTTGAAGGTGCCGTCGCCCTTGGACATCGCCACCGGGAGGCAGTTCCAGTCGGCTCCGCCGGTCAGAACGAGATCCGTCTTGCCGTCGCCGTTGAAGTCGTCCTTCAGGACCTTCACGTTGGGAGTGGCGGCCCAGTTGCCCCAGTCCATGCCGGGTTCGTTGCAGGTGACGTTGAAGTTGCCGTCGCCCTTGGACATCGCCACGGGCAGGCAGGTCCAGTTGGCTCCGCCGGTGAGGGCGAGGTCGGTCTTGCCGTCGCCGTTGAGGTCGCTGGACGTCGCCGGGGCGCGGTACGCAGTGGTCTTGACCCACCCGGTGAGGTCGTCGGTGCGGGTGGAGATGGCGCCCGTTCGGGTCTCGGTCGTGGGGGTGCCGAGGCAGCCGCCCTGCCAGGAGCGGGAGT
>NZ_JBEXKC010000283.1:0-1012 GCF_040609475.1 Streptomyces sp. NPDC004667
CATCGGCATCCCCGGCCACCACCGTGCTCGACGGCCCGTTCACCGCAGCCACACCCAACCGACCCGCCCAGGCTTCGAGCCGCGCCTCAACTGCCGCCAGCGGCAACGGAATCGACGCCATACCCCCCAAACCGGCCAACTCACGCCCGATCACCTGCGCACGCAACGCCACCACCCGCGCCGCATCCCCCAGCGACAACGCACCCGACACGGCAGCAGCGGCAATCTCACCCTGCGAATGCCCCACGACGGCATCCGGCAGCACACCCAGGGAACGCCACAGTTCGGCGAGAGAAACCATCACCGCCCACGTCACGGGCTGGACCACATCCACCCGCTCCAGCGAACGACCCTCCCGCACCACCTCCACCACATCGAAGTCCACGAACGGCGCCAGAGCATCAGCACACTCCCGCAACCGCCCCGCAAACACCGGGGAAGAGTCAAGAAGACCCGCACCCATCCCCACCCACTGCGTCCCCTGACCCGGAAACACCAACACCCGACGACCGAACGACCCCGCCACACCCTCGAAGGTCGTACCGCCGAGGACCACCCGGCGGTGTTCCAGCATCGAACGGCCCGTGACCAGGCTCCATGCCACGTCCAGCGGACGCGGCGCGGGCTCCCGCTCCATGTGGTTGCGCAGGCGTTCCACCTGGTCGCGCAGGCCCGGCGCCGTCCTGCCCGTCACCACCAGCGGGACGACGGGCAGCTCGCGCGCCTCCCCCGCCGGCTCCTCCACCCGGACCGGAGCCTGCTCCAGGATCACGTGCGCGTTCGTCCCGCTCACACCGAACGACGACACCCCCGCACGCCGCACACGACCCACCTCGGGCCACACACGCTCCTCGGCCAGCAGCTCAACCGCACCCGCCTCCCAATCCACCTCCGAAGACGCAACACCCACGTGCAAGGTCCGCGGCAGCACACCGTGCTCCAGCGCCATCACCATCTTGATGACACCACCCACACCCGCAGCCGCCTGCGCATGCCCGATGTTCGACTTCAA